>CAZOQL010000001.1:0-64319 GCA_964582005.1 uncultured Flavobacteriaceae bacterium
ACAAAACTTGGGTGACCAGTTGCACAACCTAAGTTTACTAAACGTCCTTCGGCTAATAAGATGATTTCTGTACCATCAATAGTATATTTATCAACTTGTGGTTTGATTTCTACTTTAGTATCTCCATAATTGTCATTCAACCAAGTAACATCAATTTCATTATCAAAATGACCAATATTACATACAATTGTTTTGTCTTTCATCGCTTTGAAATGACGACCTTGCACAATATCTTTATTTCCTGTAGTTGTGATAATAATATCCGCTGTAGCTATAACATTTTCTAATTTCTTCACTTCAAAACCATCCATTGCTGCTTGTAAAGCACAAATTGGATCGATTTCGGTTACCGTTACGATTGAACCTGTTCCTGCAAACGAAGCTGCTGTACCTTTACCAACATCACCATAACCACAAACAATAACACGTTTTCCTGCTAACATAATATCGGTTGCTCTACGAATGGCATCTACTGCAGATTCACGACAACCATATTTGTTATCAAATTTCGATTTTGTAACCGAATCGTTTACGTTAATAGCAGGCATTGGTAAAGTTCCATTAACTACTCTTTCGTATAAACGATGCACTCCTGTTGTTGTTTCTTCTGATAAACCTTTAATTCCAGCAGCCAATTCTGGATATCTATCCAAAACCATATTGGTTAAATCACCACCATCATCCAAAATTAAATTCAATGGTTTTTTATCTTCTCCAAAGAATAAGGTTTGTTCAATACACCAATCAAATTCTTCTTCATTCATACCTTTCCAAGCATATACCGAAATTCCTGCGGCAGCAATAGCAGCAGCAGCTTGATCTTGTGTTGAGAATATATTACAAGAACTCCAAGTAACCTCAGCACCTAAATCAATTAAAGTTTCTATTAAGACTGCCGTTTGGATAGTCATATGTAAACAGCCAGCAATACGCGCACCTTTTAATGGAAATTCGCCTTTATATTCTTCTCTAAGACTCATTAAACCTGGCATTTCTGCTTCGGCTAATTCGATTTCTTTTCTTCCCCAATCTGCTAAACTGATGTCTTTTACTTTGAATTTTGTATATGTATATGTATCTGTATTTGTGCTCATATTAGTTTTTTAAAACGTTGAATTTCTTTTGTATATTTGTAGTACTTTTAAAGTGCAAAATTACAAAATAAGTTTGAATAAAAGATGCCATTATACAAAAGCCTAAAGCCCAATAAAAACACCACAATATTAGTATGGAAAATTGAAGAGGATTTGTCTTTTTTAGAGGCTATTTTTTTACATGAAAATAGCAAGAATCGCATTGCAAAAATGAAATCGGTAATTCATAAAAAAGGTTTTTTAAGTGTGCGACATATGCTAAAAATACTAGGTTATACCGATGCTGATTTATTTTATACCGAGGATGGAAAACCGCATTTAAAAGATGGCAAACGAATTTCTATTACGCATTCCTTTGAGTTTGCAGCAATCATTATTAGTAACCAAGTTGTTGGTATAGATATTGAAAAAAATAGAGAGAAAATTATTAGAATAGCCGATAAATTTATAGGTAATGAAACGGCATTTTTAACCGATGGAAATTTAGTAGAACAACTCACCGTAATTTGGGGAGCTAAAGAAAGTTTGTTTAAAATTCATCCAGATGGCGGCTTATTATTTAAACACCATTTACCTATTGAAAAATTCAAATTATCGGATAAAAAAACCAAAGGTTGGATTAAAAAGGACAATTTTTACGAAGTATTTACTATACATTTTGAACAATTTGATGGTTTTACCTTGGTTTATGCATTGAATTAATACCTATACTATAGTGGGAATTTCTTTACGAAAATTAACCGTATCCGATGCCAATCGTTTTAGTGAATTGGCAAATAACAAACATATTTGGCAAACCATGCGAGATGCTTTTCCGCATCCATACACGCAAAATAATGCCATTATTTTTATTAAAAACACATTAAAAAGTAACACTTCGTTTGTTTTTAGCATTATCTATAATAACGAATTAGTTGTTGCAATTGGCTTACATCGCCTGAGTGATTTAAATCGTTTCACAGTAGAATTAGGGTATTGGATTGGCGAACCATTTTGGAATAAAGGTATCGCATCCAAAGCAGTTGCATTAATTATTACATATGGATTTGCTAATCTAGATATCAATCGCATTTTTGCAAGTACTATTGAAGGTAATTTGGCATCGACAAGAGTTTTAGAAAAAAATAATTTCAAATTGGAAGGTGTTAGTAAACAATCTGCTTTTAAAGACAACCAATTTTTAGACGAATATCGATTTGGACTTTTAAAAGATATGTAATGTTTGCAATTTATCTATATTTGCCTTGATGAAAAAGAAAGCTATTTTAACTCAGCTAATTCAAGCAAAAAAAAGCAAGCAAAAATTGCTAGCAATATTATTAGATCCTGATAAGGTTGAATTATCCGACATCCCAAAAACAATACAAAAAATAAATAATTCTAGTGCGAATCTAATTTTTATAGGTGGTAGTTTATTATTTAAAAATGTATTGGATGCATTTGTTAAAATAGCTAAAGAACATACTACTTTACCTATTGTTTTATTTCCAGGTTCGGCAATGCAAATTACCAATAATGCCGATGCTATTTTATTTTTACAGTTAATTTCGGGTAGAAATTCCGATTATTTAATAGGTAACCAAGTAATTGCTGCACCTTTATTAAAACAAACCAATTTAGAAGTTATTTCTACTGGTTACATGCTCATTGAAAGCGGTAGAGAAACTACGGCTTCCTATATTAGTAATACCAAACCAATTCCTTCACACAAGCCAGAAATTGCCATGGCAACGGCAATGGCAGGCGAATATATTGGTAATAAAATCATTTATATGGATGGCGGAAGTGGCGCTTTAAACCCAATTCCTTTAAAAATGATAGAACAAGTAGCTAAAAATGTAACTTTACCTATAATTATTGGTGGCGGTTTAAAAACAAGACAAGAAATTGATGCTGTTTTTAATGCTGGAGCAACTGTTGTTGTTGTGGGAACTGCTTTTGAAAAGGATACCGATTTATTAGAGAAGATTTAATAATTATGAGCCAAGAAACTAGAACCAAGAAACTAGACCACGAAGTTTATATTTTAAACTTAGAAACTGCTACTAAAAATTGCTCGGTTAGTATTTCAAAAAATGGCGAATTGGTTGCTTTAAAAGAAATCTGTGAAGCCAATTTTTCGCACGCCGAAAAATTACATCAATTTATAAAAGACACGCTACAAGAAAGTCTACTTACTTTTGAAGATTTGTCTGCCGTTGCTGTTAGCAAAGGTCCTGGCTCCTATACTGGATTACGCATTGGCGTATCGGCAGCTAAAGGCTTGTGTTTTGCTTTAGATATTCCATTAATTTCAATTTTTACTTTAGAATCGCTTTCCAATGCAATTACTATTGAAAGTGGTGTTATTATTCCGCTATTAGATGCTCGAAGAATGGAAGTTTTTACTGCAATCTTTGATGCGAACTATAATACAGTAAAAGAAACTTACAATCATATATTGGATGAAAATTCGTTTTCGGAATATCTCCAAAAAGGAAAAGTTACTTTTTTAGGTGATGGAACTCCTAAAACCAAAGAAATAATTTCGCATAATAATGCTATTTTTTTAGAAAATTACTTTCCTTCTGCTAAAGAAATGGTAGTACTATCCTATAAAAAATACCAAAATAGTAGTTTTGAAGATGTTGCTTATTTTGAACCTTTTTACTTAAAAGATTTTCATATGACGGTTGCTAAGAAAAAGGCGTAAACTACAAGTATCTAATTTATTTTATAAGCTTACTTTTTAGAATAAAATAGTGTTTTTTTTATTTTTTCAACTAAAAATTTAGTTTAAACTAAATATTTAGTTTATGTTTGCCGTATAAAACTAAAAACTTAGTTGAATTATGAGCAAACAATTGACCAAAGCAGAAGAACAAATAATGCAAGTTTTATGGCGTTTAGAACTTTGTAATGTGAAAGATATTATTGTGGAGTTACCTAAACCCAAACCAGCATACAACACGGTTTCAACTATTGTTAGAATTTTAGAAACTAAACAATTTGTAGCTCATGAGCAACATGGTAAAGGATATAAATATTATCCTATTATAAAGAAAGAATCGTATAGCAACCAAAGTATTCATAAATTAATGAATGGCTATTTTAATGGTTCTTTTAAAAGTATGGTTTCCTTTTTTGTCGAAAAAAATGATATGGATTTAAATGATTTAGAAACTATTCTACAAGAAATTGAAAAAGAAAAAAGACTAAAGACTAAAGACTACTAAAGACTAAAAACTATGATACATTATATTTTACAAGTTGCCTTATTTCAGGTGTTATTTTTAGCTATTTACGATCTATTTTTAAAGAAAGAAACCTTCTTTGTATGGAATAGAATTTATTTAATTAGCAGTTCTGTATTAGCATATATTATTCCATTTATTAAAATAGCATCTATTACTACGTATGCCAATGCAAACATAACACCTAATATTTCAAAGCTATTATTAGCACCTCAAAATATTTTGTTAGATACAGTTGTGATTGGTAAAGAGCCAATTGCAAAAATAAATTACCTGAGTTTAGAAACTATTTATGGTATTGGGTTTATCATAGCAATTTGTCTTTTTTTATACAAACTAAAACAATTAGTTGATACGATAAATCAACATAAAGTAATTGTCAATAAGCAATATAAATTAGTTGTGCTACCAAAACAAAATAAAGCTTTTTCGTTTTTTAATTTTCTTTTTATGGGAAAATCTCTCCTACAAAAAGAACACCAACATATTATAGAGCACGAATTAGTACATATAAAACAGCATCATAGTTTGGATTTATTGTTCTTTGAGATTCAAAAAGTTCTTTTTTGGTTTAATCCGTTAACCTATCTATATCAACATAAAATTAGTGCATTACACGAGTTTATTGCCGATGCTAAAACCATAGAACAAGAAAATAAAATTTCCTTTTTCAATACCTTATTAGCTCAAAATTTTCAAGTTGAGAATTTCTCATTTATTAATAACTATTATAAAAAATCATTACTAAAAAAACGCATAATTATGGCTTCTAAAAACAAATCCGCAGCAATTTTAAAATTAAAATATGTACTAATCTTACCTTTATTATTAAGTATGCTTATCTATACTTCTTGTGAAAAAGAAACTTCAACGGAAGTAACCCAATTAATTGAATATAAAAATTTGGATAACAAACCTACTTTAGTGGATTCCAAAAAAGAAAGCGTTAAAGATAAAGAAAGAGAGTTTATGAGCGCCATTTTTAAAGTTTCTTTTGAAAATTTAATTAATGCAACCGAAAATGGCTACTATCCAATCCATTTTACAATTAATACTAATGGGGCAATTGAACATGTAGATTATACAGAAGTTCCTAAACAATATCTTACCAATGCACAAAAAATAATAGAGCAACTTCCTGAAATGAATCCAGGAAAAATGAAGACAAAATCAGTCGCAACAAAAATGACTATTTTACTAACCACTCGAAGTAATGAAGTTGTGGAAACAGAAATCCTTCCCTTTGCCATTATAGATGAAGTTCCTGTCTATAAAGGTTGTGAAAATTCCAAAGAAAAAAAGAAATGTATGGCAACAGCTATTTCTCAATTAGTTGCTAAGGAGTTTAATACGGATTTAGCAAATGATTTAAATCTATCAAGTGGTAGCAAGCGTATTTCTATTCAATTTGAAATTGATAAAAAAGGAACTGTTACCAATGTAAAAGCTCGTGCGCCGCATCCAAAATTAAAAGAAGAAGCAATACGAATAATAAATTTAATTCCAAAAATGAAAGCTGGTAAACAAGCTGGAAAAGCTGTTAGTGTTCGTTATAATTTACCTATTCGTTTTAATGTTACTGATTAATGAAAATTATTTTTATTTTTATACTTTGTATAAATAATATTGTTTACGCACAAACAAATTATTTTCAAAAAGTAGATAGTTTACTTACTTTGGGCAATTACAATGCGGCTTTAAAAATAGTAGAAAAAGATACGAATTCGTTTAAAAATTTATTAAAAATTGGTGCTATTTATCAAAAAATTGGGCATTACTCCAATGCTATCATAGCGTATGAAAAAGCATTGAAAATTAATACATCTGCTTATATAAAAGAAAGCTTAGGTAAATGTTACCAACAAAATGGCAAAATAGATAAAGCAATAGTACTTTTTAAAGAAGCCCTAGAAAAAAACAAATCTAATTTATTATTACAATACCATCTAGAGAAGTTATACCGAAGTAAAAAAGACTATAAAAATGCCAAAAAGTTATTTGTACATTTAATTGAAAAAGATGCTGCTAATCCTAATTACCTGTATTACTTAGGCAGTGTTTTCTCTAGTTTAAAAAATAAAGATTCCGCAAAATATCACTATCTAAAAGGCTATAACTTAGACACTGTATATTTTAAAAACATCTATGCGTTGGTGAAACTATATCGTATTTATGATAAAGATTCTTCGTACTTATTTTTAAAAAAAGGTTTAATTATTAGTCCACAAAGTAATTCTTTAAACCAGTTAGGTGCGAAATTTTCTTTTAAAGACAAAAAATATGAAGATGCTATTGCATTTATTAAAAAGTTAAAAAATCCAAAAGGAGAATACCTACAATTATTAGGTATTGCTTATTATTATAATGAACAACACACTTTAGCAAAAGAAACCTTTAAAAATTTACCAAGAAAGATTCGTATGGAAAGTAAAACTTTCTATTATTTATCTTTAACCTACAAAGCTGTTGCTAATTATAAAGAAGCGGAATTTAATATGTTTATGGCAATTTCTGCAGAGATACCTCAATTAACTAGTTATTATTACCAATTAGGTTTAATTCAGCAAAAAGCAAAAAACTACAAAAGAGCTATTAAAAGTTTTGGAAAATCTGTAAAAGAAGACCAATACAATAACGATGCGCAATATCAATTAGCTATAACTTGTGATTCTTTTTATAAGGATAAAAAAATTGCACTAGCACATTATAAAACCTATTTAGACAAGTTTGACTATAAAGATAAACAAACTGCCATCTTTGTTAAACAACGTGTTGACAAACTTACCAAAAAATTATTTTTAGAAGGAAATTAAAGCAATTCTAATTGATTAACTATTTTACGGTTATCCGCTAAACGTGGTATTTTATTTTGACCGCCTAATTTACCGATAGATTTCATGTAATTGTGAAATCCATTGGATGTAACTTTAGATATTACCAAGGTTTTTAATATTTTTCCATCAATTAAGTCTTTATAATACGAATTTTGATTTACCATTTCGGCATCAATTTTTTGGATAAAATCTTTCATGTTTTCTGGTTCGTTTTCAAATTCAATAAACCATTCATGATATGGCAAACCATCTTTGGGGTTTGTTTGTGGTGCAACGGTAAATTCATTAATTCGCACATCGGTATTTTCAACTGCTTTTTGCAAAGCACTTTCTACCTCTTTAGCAATAACGTGTTCTCCAAAAGCGGATATAAAATGTTTAATTCTTCCCGAAACAATAATTCGATAAGGTTTTAAAGACGTAAATTGTACTGTATCGCCAATATTATATGCCCAAAGACCTGCATTGGTAGAAATAATCAACACATAATTGACTCCCAACTTTACATCTTTTAAGGAAATTCTGGTTGGGTTTTCGTTAAAAAATTCATCCGAAGGAATAAATTCATAAAAAATACCACCATTCAAAAGCAGTAACATGCCTGTTTCATTTGGCACATCCTGAAAAGCAAAAAAGCCTTCACTAGCAGGAAATAATTCAATACTATCCACTTTTCTACCAATGAGGTTTTCCATTTTTTGGCGATATGGTTCGTAATTAACACCGCCATAAACAAAAAGGTTAAAATTAGGGAATAATTCACCTGCTTTTTTACCTGTTTTTTCAATCAATTTTTCAAAATACATTTGTACCCAAGAAGGTATGCCGCTAATAAGACGCATATCATGATTGGCAGTTTCGTTAACAATCGCATTTACTTTGGTTTCCCAATCTTCTATGCAATTGGTTTTCCAACTTGGTAATCTGTTTTTTTGTAAATACTTTGGTACATAATGTGCTACAATACCGCTCAATCTACCTGTTTTAATATTTTTATAGGTGTCAATTATTGGAGAACCTTGTAAAAATATCATTTTACCATCTACAAAATTTGCATTGCCTGTTTTATGTATATATAATAATAAAGCTCCTCTTGCGCCATCTAAATGATGAGGCATAGATTGTGTGGTTATTGGTATGTATTTTGCACCTGAAGTTGTACCAGAAGTCTTCGCAAAAAAGATTGGTTTTCCTTTCCATAAAACATCTTTTTTACCATCTAAAATTTGTTCTATATAAGGTTTTAAAGACTCATACTCTCTAATTGGTACGTTGTTTTTATAATCGTCATAATTTAAAATATCTTTAAAATTATGCTCTTTACCAAAGGTAGTATTTTGAGCTGCTTTAATTAAATTTTTAAAAACTTTCTCTTGAGTCTCTAAAGGGTTACTACTCCATTTTTCAATTTTTATAGCTGTTTTCTTAGCATATAACTTTGCTAAATACGATTTTATCACAATATTTTTTTTAATTAAAAAACTAGTATTTATAATAGGCAAAGTTCGGTAAAAGAAAAAAAAGAAAAAACTAAATTAACAATTATTTATTCAAAATCTATATAATCCGTTGGGTTTACAGGATAACCGTCACTCCAAAGTTCAAAATGGAGATGTGGTCCAGTTGTTAACGTGCCTGTTGATCCTGAATTTGCAATAACTTCTCCAGATTTAACTAAATCACCTTGCTCTTTAAATAAAAAATCATTGTGTTTATAAACCGATAAAAATCCTTGTGCATGATCTATTAACAATACATAACCTGTATCCGCAGTAAAATCAGAAAACACAACAGTTCCATCGGCAATCGATTTTACAGGTGTCCCTTTAACTAGAGCAATATCTGTTGCAAAATGCTTAATTTTTGGATTATATATAGCAGATATTTTACCTTTAACTGGCGCAAAAAAAACAATTTCGTTTTTTTTAGTGGCTTTTTCAAAAAGACTATATCTATCTTTTTCTTCTACCTCTAATCTAAATAAGGAATCTTTTGCAGAAGGTTTTAATAGTAGTTCTTCATGGTTAAATATTTGAATAAGCGAATCTTTTTTGAAATCTTCCTTTTTAATATCACCAATAAGTAATGCTGTAATGTTTTTAATATAGGCGTTATTTATTGCTAATTTTTGTTCTAGAGAATCTGCTTTATAAACTAGTATACTTGCTTTTTTCTTTAATTTAGAAGACGAGTAACCAGGTATATATTCTTTTAAAGGTGTAAATGCAATTAATATAGAAGTTATTGTTATTAATAATATTGCCAATAAACCACTCAATACAAAAACATTTAATCTATTCAGCTTAAAAGAAAAACGTTCTTCTAAGGAGTCATTATTCATAATTACCAATCTATAATTATGAAATAATTTTTTATAAAATTTATTTTTATTTCTTTTTACCAAGTTAAACTAATTTAATGCTTGTTTGTGATACGAAACGTTTTGGCTTTTACAACTACATTCTTGTAATAATAAATTCCGATCTTCTATTAATTTCATGCTCTAACTTGGTGCATTTACTTTTATTAGCATTATCGCAATGATTTAATAATCTAGTTTCACCATAGCCTTTACCAGAAATACGTTCACTAGCTATTTCACCTTTATTAATTATGTAATTAATAGTAGATTGTGCTCGAGCATTTGATAGTTTTAAATTATATGCATCGCCACCTCTAGCATCTGTGTGTGCGCCCAATTTAATTACCATTCTAGGATATCTACGCATGGTTGCTACAATCATATTTAATTGACCTGCGGCTCTTTTTGTTATTTTAGAACTATCGTATTCAAAATGAATGTTAAATATATTCAACATTTTTTTCCCTCTTTTCATTACTATAAAATCATCTGAAAGAGGTATCGTTATTTTTGTAACACCATTATGTCTTGCCAAAGTAACAAAACCTTTAGATTTTAAACCATAATGCTTTTTAGTTGCTTTAATTTCATAATTTGCACTACAAATAACATGTTTAAACAAAAACTTACCATCTTTTTCAGTAGTTATTGTTTCTATTTCTTTATCGAAAGAATCATACAATACAACTTTAGCAAAAGTAACTGGCCTACCAGTTGTTAAATCAATTACCTCACCATCAATATCTTGATAACAATCAAAAACTAAAGGTCTGGTTTCATTAAAGGAATAAATATCATCAGCACCTTTACCTCGATTTCTATTAGACGAAAAATAGCCTTGTTTTTTTTCGTGGTTAAAAATATAAGAAAAATCATCTGCTATACTATTAATTGGTGGTGATAAATGTATTCTATCCGACACTTTACCATCATCGTATAATTTTACTGCGTAAATATCGGCTTTACCATAAGAATCGCCTTTTCTGTAAGATGAAAAATATAAAGCGCCATCCTGAAAATGTGGATAAGCTTCTTTATAGGTTGAATTTACGATTTCACCCATGTTTTCTGGCTTACTGTAATTTCCTGCACCTAAAATATCTACATAAAATATATCTGTACTTCCTTTTGTTCCTGGCATATTAGAAGTGAAAAATAGTTTCGTATCATCGGCATTTAATGCTGGATGACCAACATCGTAAAACTTACTATTAAATGGTAATTCTACAATGTTTTTCCAATCCCCATTAGAAGCAATAGTTGCTTTTAATATAGCTATAGTTGCTCTTTTATCTTTATAAACTTTTTTTGTGTTTGATTTGCCATATTTACTTCTGGTAAAATATACATACTTACCATCTTTTGTAAATGCCACATTAGATTCAAAGGATTTAGAACTAACACTTTTAATTTTAGTTGGGTTTACTATTTCTCCATCTTTAGCAATAGTACCTTGATATAAATCTAAATTAGCTTTCTTTTCATTTCGTGCAGAATATACTACTTTGTTTTTACCATAGAATGTCGTTCCAAAACTGGAGTATTCATTGTTAATAGCTAAGTTTTTTACAATAAAGCGTTCGTTCAATTTTTTAATTATAGAATCTTTTTCATTTGATTTTTCTTGGGCATGCATTATAAATACACTAAAAATGAGTAGTAAAAATATTTTTTTCATTCTAATTATTTTTCTGTTAATACAAAAGTAGTTCTTCTATTTATTAAATATTCTCTCTCAGTACATTCTACTTCTTTTGTACATCTATTTATAGGTTTTGTTTCTCCAAATGCTGTACCTGAAAATCGTTTTCTAAAAATTCCTTTAAAACCAATGTATTCTTTTAACACTTCAATTCTTTCTACAGACAACTGCATGTTAAAGTCGGTTTCGGCTCTACTATCTGTATGAGATTCAAAATGTATTAAGAGCTTTGGATTATCTTTCATCATTATAATGGCTTTGTCTAATTGATACATATATCTTTTTTGAAGAATAATTTCATTATAATCAAAACCAACGGTTCCAACTCTCATTTTTTCTACTTGTGCTAAAACTTCTTTTTTAGTTGTAAGGAAAATATTTTTTCTAGCTAAAATACCATTTTTAGAATTGGTTACCATTATTTGTTCTGAAGTTTTATAACCTTGCTTAGAGGCTTCTACTTTATATGAAGTACTACATTTTAAACTAAACCCAAATTTACCACTTTCATCGGTTGTCATTTTTTGAACTATTTCTTCATTTTCATTTTTCAATGAAATTAATGCAACTGGAATAATTTTTTGTGTTGCATTCAAATAAACAGTTCCTTTTAATTGTTGCATACAATCTTGGTCAGAAACAGCAGGTTCTTCTTCTTCTTCTTCGACTTCTTTTTTAGTAAACGAATAAATATCATCACTGCCTTTCCCACCAGGTCTATTGGAAGTATAATATCCTATATTATTTATTGCATCATAATTAAATGCAAAATCATCGAATTTACTATTTATTGGTGCTTTAAGATGTATTACTTTTGCAGTAGGATCATTTAAATCAATTGAAAATACATCTAACTTACCTAATCCTTTATGACCATTAGAAGAAAAATATAAAATATTATCTTTGGTTATCGATGGATATAATTCGTTTCCTCTGGTATTTATTTTTTTCCCTAAATTTTTAGGTTCCGAATACGTGTTATTTCCTAAAATATCTACTACAAAAATATCTGACTTTCCTAAAGTTCCTTTTTTATTAGAACTGAAATATAATTTTTTATTATTGGCACTTATTGTTGGATGCCCAACATCATAATTCACACTATTAAACGGTAAAGTTGTTATGTTAGACCAAGTTAAACCTAATTTAGTTGCTTTAAAAATTGCAATTCTCGATGCTATGTTTTTATTATATTTTCGTGTATTCTCTTCTCCATACAAACTTCTTGTAAAATACATAGTTTGTAAATCATTCGTAAAAGTTGATGTGTTTTCATGGGTTTTGGCTTCTAAAAATAGTGTTTTTGATTTTACATCACCATTCGTTAAAATACCACTATACATGTGATATTTACCACCAACCATAGAAGAAAAAATCATTTTATTACCATAAAAAGTAGCTCCTAAATTAGAGCCTTTATCATTTATAGATAAATTTTTTATCTCCCAAGTTGTTTCTTTTTCTTGAGAAAAATTATACGGTATATAACTAAAGTATATACTAACTATTAAAAGTATTATCGTGTGTATTTTCATTTTTAGTCCCTTATTTTAATTGATTTGTTGCTTCTTATTTCATAGTACTATCTTCTTCAATACAAAAGTAATGCCAAGAAAAATTAAGCCCTATTTATAAAAATTCATTTCATCAACATATTTCCAAACCTCACAAGGCAATAATGGTCTTATGTTTTTATTGGTTGCAATGGCATTTCTTATAAATGTTGATGACAACTCCATAATTGGAGCACTTATAAAGTGTACTTTATTTTGATTAACAAATATAGATTTTTTTTTGTTTTTATAAAGCCTTGGATAAACATATATTTCATGATTATCTATAATCACCTGATAATTTTTCCATTTATGCAAGGATTGTAAATTATCTTCTCCCATTATTAAGTCAAATTGATGGTTTGGGTGTTTTTCTTTAATATGAACAAGCGTAGTAACTGTATAGTTGGGTTGTGGTAAATTAAACTCAATGTTAGAAGCTTTTAATTTTGGAAAATTTTCTATAGCAATAGTAACCATTTGATAACGGTGATTGTCTGCCAGCAAAGAACTTTTTTTCTTAAATGGACTGTGTGGTGTAATGACAAACCAAACCTCATCTAAATCAGAAAATTCTACTAGATGATTTGCTATGGCTAAATGACCAATGTGAATTGGGTTAAAAGTTCCGAAATATAGACCTATCTTTTTATTCATTTAAAATATGTTTGGAATTAAGAATAAATATAACTACTCACCAAATTATACGCTTCTTTTGTTGCTTTTTCTAAATCATCATTTATTAAAATAACATCAAACTCCTTTGCATATTTTAATTCATTAGAGGCTTTGGCAACTCGCTCTAATATTTTTTCTTCCGTATCTGTTTTTCTACCTCTAAGCCGTCTTTCCATTTCTTGTAAGGATGGTGGTTGTACAAAAATAGCCAATGTTTTTTTAGGAAACTGTTTTTTTATATTTAAACCGCCAATTACATCAATATCAAAAATTACATTTTTTCCTTCTTTACGTAACCTCTTTACTTCTTTCTTCAAAGTTCCATAAAAATTATCTTTATAAACCTCTTCACTTTCAATAAAGTTCTCTTTCTTAATGAGTTTTTTAAACTTTTTTGGCGATATAAAGTAATAGTCTTGTCCATCTATTTCTTCACCTCTTTTATGGCGAGATGTTGCCGAAATAGAAAATGCTAAATTCAACTCTTTTTGTGCTAACAAATAATGTACAATGGTAGTTTTACCAGATCCACTTGGTGCCGAAAAAACTACTAATTTTCCTTTTTTCATTATAAAATTTATAATACATTTAATAATTGTTCCTTTATTTTTTCTAACTCATCTTTCATTAAAACAACATTTTGTTGCATTGGCGCATGATTCGCTTTAGAGCCCGTTGTATTAATTTCCCTGCCAATTTCTTGACAAATAAATCCTAATTTTTTACCATTAGATTCTTTGGAGTTTAACTCTTTTAAAAAATATAACAAGTGGTTATCTAAGCGTATTCTTTCTTCGGTAATATCTAATTTTTCTAAATAAAAAATCAATTCTTGTTCTAGTTTGTTTTTATCTACATCTAATTGTAAGTCCTTTATTGATTTTTCAATTCGCTCTCTTACGATAGGCATTCTAGCTTTTTCAAATGGAATATTTTTTTTACATAAATCTTGAAGCGTAGCTATTCGGGTTTCAAAATCAGTTTTTAAAATTGCGCCTTCATCTTTTCTGAAATTATTAATTTTGGCTAAGGCATTATCTGTATTTAAGGAGACTTCTCGCCATTCGCTTTCTTCTAATTCTTCTTTTGAAGCGTCTAAAATGTTAGGTAATTTCATGGCTATAGTTAATGCTTGCTCATTTGTCATCTTAGAAATACCTTGTAATTGATTTATATAATCGTTAGCTACAATGGTATTGATTTTATTGCTATTTACACTACCTGTAGCCTCTACATAGAGATTAAAATCTACTTTTCCACGTTGTAGATTTGTTGCTAATTTTTTACGAATCAATAATTCTTTTTCTTTAAATGGATTACTAATTCGAACATTTAAATCTAAGTTTTTAGAATTTAAAGACTTTATTTCTATGGTGATTTTTTTATTATTAATGGTAAATTCTGTTTTACCATATCCTGTCATGGATTTAATCATATTATAACTATTTAAAGATTATTGCAACTAACTTAATTATATTGTTTTACTTCTTTGGTTTTTGAGGATACTAAATATACTCCTACAAATATAAGCAATGTTGCTATAATTTTAACACTATTTAGGGTGTCACTTTTTACTGCTAAAGCATAAGTAGTTGCAATTACGGGTTGTAAATAGATAAAAATACTAACAGTTGTTGGCTTTAACTTTTTAATAGCTAGCAAATTAAACAAGTAAGTGATAAAGGTTGTGAATACAATAATAAATCCTATTTTTAGTAAAACATTTTGTGGTAATAAAGAAAAATTTACTAATTGAAGTTCTCTAACTCCAAATGGTATTACCATTATCAAACCAAACAAATACAACCATTTGGCAAAAGTCAAAGGGTTGTACTTTTTTGTTAAACTTTTAATTAAAATTAAATACATTGCATAGGAAGCTGCATTTACAAAAACCAATAAATTTCCTATTAATTCATTATTTCCAGCAGCAATTTTTTTCCCATATACAATTAAGAAAACTGCTCCTAGCAAACCAATGCCAATTCCAAAAAGCTTACGATTTGTTGCTTTTTCATTTAAAAAAATACTTGCAAATGTCAATACTAAAATTGGAGTTGTAACCATCATAACTGCGCCACTTATTGGAGTTGTCATACTTAAACCTTTAAAAAAAGTAAGCATATTTAATGCTACTCCAAAAATTGCTGCAATCATTATTTTAAAATAATCGCGCAGTTTTATTTGTTCTTTTTTAACAAAAAAACTTGCTATCCAAAATAATATAGTTGCTCCAAAAACTCTTAATACTATAAAACCAAATGGCTTTATATATTGTGGCATTACTTCTTTGGCAATGGTAAAACTTACTCCATAGATAACAGCGGTTAGTGCCGCTAATAGTAATGCTATTTTTCTATTCATAGTAACTATAAAACCTCAAAGAAAATACTTTGAGGTTTGTTTTTTTATTAAATTAAAATGAATTACTTCGCTGCAGCAAAACGTCTTTCCACTTCGTTCCAATTAATTACATTAAAAAATGCTTGAACATAATCTGGTCTTCTATTTTGATAGTTTAAATAATAAGCATGTTCCCAAACATCTAATCCTAAAATTGGTGTGCCACCACAGCCAACTCCTGGCATTAATGAATTGTCTTGATTTGGTGTAGAACAAACCTCTACTTTACCACCTTTATGTACACAAAGCCAAGCCCAACCAGATCCAAAACGAGTTCCTGCAGCTTTTGCAAAAACAGTTTTAAACTCATCAATAGAACCATAAGCTTCTTCTATTGCGTCTTTTAATTCTCCCGATAATCTTCCTTTTTCATCAGGATTCATGACACTCCAAAATAAAGAATGATTATAAAAACCACCACCATTATTTCTTACTGCACCATTACTCATATCTAAATTAGTTAAAATATCTTCGATAGATTTTTCTTCTAAATCAGTTCCTGCAATTGCATTATTTAAATTGTTAGTATATCCGTTGTGGTGTTTTGTATGATGAATTTCCATTGTTCTTGCATCAATATTTGGTTCTAATGCATCGTATGCATAACCTAATTCTGGTAATTTAAATCCCATAATTTTATGTTTTTAGTTAATAAACACAAATATATATTTATTAAATAGTATTTGGTCTACTTTATAATAAAAAATATCTATAGTTACATATACGTTAACTATACTAATTAATGTAGTAAATGTATTTGCAAAAAAGTTACGCTTTCTGGTATTTTTTTAATTCCAAATTTTCACCATCAAAAACCGCATAGGTGAAATATGAAATCCAATCGCCTGTATTGATGTATTTACTTTTTTTGTTATCCGAATCTAATTCTAAAGTCATTGGTAAATGCCGGTGACCAAACAAGAAAAAATCATAGTGTTTGGTTTCTAATTTTCGTTTGCAATATTGTACTAACCATTCTTTGTCATCACCTAAATATTTCACGTCTTCATCACCAGAAATTAATTTATTTTTTAAGGATAAACGTTGTGCTAACGCAACGCCAAAATCGGGATGTAACCATCTATAAAGCCATCTAGAAACTGGATTGGTAAATACTTTCTTCATGAGTTTATAGCCTTTATCTCCAGGTCCTAATCCATCGCCGTGACCAATTAAAAATAATTTGTTATTAAATGTAAATTCGGTTGATTTGGTATAAACGAAAATATTCAATTCTTTCTGAAAATAATCACGCATCCATAAATCATGATTTCCTACAAAAAAATGGATTGGGATACCGCTATCACTAATTTCGGCAAGTTTTCCAAGAACACGAACAAATCCTTTGGGAACTACGGTTTTATATTCCATCCATAAATCGAACAAATCTCCTAATAAAAAAACAGCTTCAGCATCGTGTTTAATCTCATCTAGCCAAGTTACAAATAACTTTTCACGCACCAAACTTTTGGTGTGATTTGGTAGACCAAAATGTTGGTCGGATGCGAAGTATATTTTTTTATTTTTCACTACTATATCTTATCTCTTGATTCTAGCCTCTTGGTTCTTTCAAACTTGATCACTAGCAAACCATTCCGCAAACGAATTATTAGTTTCGTATAATTTTAAAGAATGTAATTTGACGTCATTTGGTAATTTGGCACTTATTTTTTTTGCAAAATCTTGAATCATCAATTCACTTGTTGGTTGGTATTCTACCATTACAATACGATGCGAATAATCGGCTATTTTTTTAGCTAATTCTAGATGTTCGGAATTTTTATTCAATACAATAGAATGATCAAATATATCTACAATTTCTGTATTAACTATTTTTTTAAGATCTCCAAAATCGAGAACCATACCATTTTTTGGATGATTTTTATCGTTTATAGGTGTGCCAATAATAGTTACGTATAATTGGTAACTGTGACCGTGTATGTTCTTACATTTTCCGTCATATCCGTGCAAAGCATGAGCTGCTTCAAAATCGAAATGCTTGGTGATTCTTATTTTCATGTTGTCTAACCGCTAAGTTTGGCGCAAGGTACGTAAAGAAATTGAATATTATTTTACGGAAATTTACAGTGCTTTAATTACTGATGAATTTTCTTTTATTATGTTGTTTTATTAAATTACTTTAAAGTGTTTTCCTACTTTTGTAAAAGCAGCAATGGCTTTATCTAAATGCTTTTGTGTATGAGCTGCAGATAATTGTACTCTAATTCTAGCTTTTTCTTTGGGCACAACAGGAAAGAAAAATCCAATAACATAAATGCCTTCATTCAATAATGCATTTGCCATATCTTGCGATAGTTTTGCATCGTAAAGCATAACTGGCACAATGGCTGCATCGGCACCAACCAAATCGAACCCTGCTTTTTCCATACCTTCTCGAAAGTAATTGGTATTATCTTCCAATTTATCACGTAACGAAGTGTCATTTTCAATCATTTCAAACACTTTTAAAGATGCGCCTACAATTGCAGGTGCTAAAGAGTTTGAAAATAAATATGGTCTAGAACGTTGACGTAGAATATCAATAATTTCTTTTTTTCCTGTTGTAAAACCACCCATTGCACCACCAAGCGCTTTACCAAGTGTTCCTGTAATGATATCAACGCGACCCAAAACGTTTTTTAGTTCTATTGTGCCTCTACCTGTTTTACCAATAAAGCCAGATGCATGACATTCATCCACCATTACTAAAGCATCATATTTATTGGCTAAATCACATATTTTATCTAGTTGCGCAACGATTCCATCCATAGAAAAAACACCATCGGTTACAATAATTTTAAACCGATGATTTTCTTTATTCGCTTCAATTAATTGCTGTTCTAAAGCTGCCATATCATTATTTGCATAACGATAACGAGCTGCTTTACACAATCGCACACCATCAATAATTGAGGCGTGATTTAAGCTGTCACTAATAATTGCATCTTCTTTGGTTAATAATGGCTCAAAAACACCACCATTTGCATCAAATGCTGCTGCGTATAAAATGGTATCTTCGCAATGAAAAAATTCGGCAATTTTAGCCTCTAGTTTTTTATGAATGTCTTGTGTTCCACAAATAAAACGTACAGATGACATGCCAAATCCATGTGAATCTAAAGTGTCTTTTGCAGCTTGAATCACCTCTTTATTGTTAGATAACCCCAAGTAATTATTGGCACAAAAATTAATCACTTCTTCGCCTGTGGATACTTTAATTACTGCATTTTGTGACGTGGTAATGATTCGTTCCGTTTTATATAAACCGGCTTCTTTTATATTTTGTATTTCTTGTTGTAAATGCTCTTTAATGGATCCGTACATAGTTTTATATTTGGTTGTACAAAAGTAATTAAAAAATGTAATTATTTTCAATATTGACTTAGGCATTATAAAGAAAATAAATTGCATTATACAACATGTTGTGTTTTTATAAAAAACCATTTCATGAATCCTTTTTTTAATAAAAAATTATCACAGATTTTGTACACCATACATCCGTAGAAAATCTCTATTTTGAAACTCAAAAAAAAAATTCACCTCTTTGGATTAAAGATAAATATTCCTTAATTAATGACATTCTTTAAAAGCTTTTACTGCGCAAGGAGTTTCAATCTTTTTATGAATGGAAGTAATGGCTGTTTTTTTATCAAAAAAGAAAATATCTTGACCTATTTTTTCAATAAAACCTCCTTTTTTCAAAATATCTTGGCTATTTATTTTTAAGCCTGTAATATATATTCCACCTCTATTTTTTCGCCATTTAATAACCTCATTGGTAAGCCATTCCGCAGCACCAAAATCTATAAAATTTATACCATCTGCAACAATAAGCACATGTTGTGTTTTATTTAATTCATAACCATTTGTAAAAAAATCAGCTATTTTTTCAATAGAACCAAAGTATAAAGAGCCATCAATTCTTAAAATTTTTAAATTGGAACATTCAACCAAACTATCATCTCTTATTATATTAATTAATCTACCATCATTATTTACAGCTAAAGTAGCTATGTTGGGTTTTGAAGTTCGCTCCATATAAAAGAAAAAAGAAGTGAAAATTCCAATAATTAGTGCTTGTTCTAAATCTAAAAAAAGTGTTCCGAAAAAAGTTATACCAAAAACAATTAATTCTCTTTTACTGCTTTTAAATATTTGTTTGATCTGTTTAAAATCAATAAGGTTATAACCAACTAATAAAATAATTCCACCCATGGCTGATTTTGGTAAAAATGCAGCGTATTTAGCGAACAATAACACTACTACCATCAAACCAATTGCAGAAATAATGGCTGACATTGGCGTTTTTGCTCCCGATTGATAATTAATACTTGAACGTGTAAATGACCCTGAACTTGTGTAACAAGAAAAAAAACTAGAGACTATATTCGAAATTCCTTGCGATACAAATTCTTGGTTTATATTTAATCGTTGGTGTGTATGCAGGGCTATTGATCGTGAAATTGCTGCAGCTTCAACCAAACCTAAAGTAGCTAAAATTAATGCTCCAGTTGTTAAAGATTGCATTTTTTCAAAATTAAATACAGGTATTCTAAATGGTGGTAAATTAGAAGGAATTTTACCAATGGTCTCTATTGTACCTGTAAATTTAATTAACCAAACAGACAATAAAGTGCCTAAAATCATCGCAATAAGCATATAAAGTCGTGCTATTTTTTTTATTTTTTGAATTAGTAATGCAATGAGTAAAGTTACAGCTGCAATGCCAAAAGCATACCAATTTGTTTCCGTAATATGTGCACTTATATATTCAATTATTTTATAGAAAGAACTTCCTTGAGGAACTTCAACACCAAAAATATGTGTTAATTGTTTAAAAGCAATGAGAACACCAGCACCAGCAGAAAAACCTATAATTACAGAATTTGAAACGAAATTAACCAACTTTCCCATTCGTGCAATCCCCATAAATAATTTAATAATTCCAGCCATAAAGGAAAGTAAAATGGCTAAAGACACAAAAGCTTCTATATCTGTTTCTGGATCGATGTATTGACTAATAATGGAATATAAAACAATAGAACTTGTCGTAGTTGGACCCGATACTAAATGATATGATGAACCGAAAATTGCAGCTATAATTGGTGTTAACATAGCGGTAAAAAAACCATTAATTTGAGGCAATACGTCAATAATTTCAAAAGCAACGTCGTGTGGAATTACAATTATTGTTCCTGTTATACCAGCAAACATATCATCTTTCCACGATTTTTTTGCAAGTGGTAACCAATTTAAAAATGGGAATATTTTATTCATTAAAAGTGTATCGTAACTGGTCGTTTAACAAAAATACTATTTTTTATTCAATCCCAATTCATTTGCAACCAATCGCAAATCTCCATAGGTGAATTTATCATCTATTTTACCTTTTAATTCTGAAAAACTATCAAATTTTATCTTTTGCATTAGTTTTTTGAGTTCTTTATATTTACTTTCAGATATTAGATCGGTTATTTTCACTTCTCCTGTTGGAATAAAATGGATTAAATGATTTTCAATCGTTCCTTTTGTTAAGCCTCTTTCTTTAGATATTTCATAAGGTGTTGCACCTTTTTGAAACATTTCTAAACTAACCAATTTTGTATTTTTTTTTGATTTTATATCTTTAGAATCTACATATTGTACATCGTTTGGTTCAACATCATTTTCAATAAAATACGTATTGATAAGTTTTAAAATTTGCGTTCCATATTTCTCAACACGCACTTTTCCCATACCATTAATAGCTTTTAATTGTGGCTTGGTTAACGGAAAATATGCACACATTTCAAACAATGATTTTTGAGTAAAAACTTGAAAATGACTCACATCGTCATCTTTTGCAAAGACATCCCGTAGTTTTCGTAATTGCTCAAACAAAATAGGATGCTCGGTCGATATAACATTTGCTCGTTTTTTTGTGTCTTTTTTTACGGATGATTCTGTTTTTTCCAATACAGCTTTGGTTCGCAATTCCAAATATTTTTTAGTGCTAAACCCTTTGGACAAACCATACAAGCAGCTCAGTTTTACTGCTAACAAATCTTCCAAACTATCCAATTGCTTAGAGAAATCATTTTTAACCGATTTATTATCCGATGAAAACGTAATGGCATCCAATGGTTTTTTTATATGTGTTAAAGTATGTTCAATAAAATAATGAATACCTTTATGAATACGCTCTTGAATGTTAGAGTCTTCTTCTGGAATATCTACATCAATACTCAAATTTAACAATTGACTTTTAAACGAAGCGCCTACTTGCATTAATTTAACAATGCCAACATCTTTAATTTCATTTAAGGGCTCAATAATGTGTCCACGAAAACTTGTTTTATTTTCGTAATAAATTTTTATTAAGCGTTGTATTGGATATAAAAATGCTTGATATCGAAACAAATCATCCATCAAATTTAATTGATATTTTTTTTGAGACTCTAATAAATCCGCTTCATTTGGTAAATTAGCTTCAACTTCTTGAGTAAAAACAGATACTCTAGAGTCGTTAATGATACTACTTTCTTTAATTTTAGTTTTTAAAACAATACCTTCTAATGTCTTACATCTACTTAAAGCAACATACGTTTGACCATGTGCAAAAGAAGCTTCGGCATCAATAATGGCTTTTTCAAAAGTTAAACCCTGACTTTTATGAATGGTAATTGCCCAAGCTAATCGTAAAGGTATTTGTGCAAAAGAGCCTGCAATATCTTCGGTAATTTCTTTGGTTTCTGCATGGATGGAATAACTCACATTTTCCCAAGTTTCAGTTGTTGTTTCTATTTCAAAATCATCATCGGGACATTGTACTGTAACCGTTTCTTTATCCAAAAAAGTAATCGTTCCTATTTTTCCGTTGTAGTATCTTTTTTCATAACTACTATCATTTTTAATAAACATCACTTGGGCACCAACTTTTAATTCCAATGTTTCATGAGTTGGATAGGCATATTCATTAAATTTCCCCTTTACCGATGCTTTATATTTTTTCTGATGTGATTTTAATTTATTCAACTCCGCATCATTTATAGCATTTGCTCTATTGTTATGTGTGGTTAATGTAATAAATCCATCCTCTTTTTTTGGAACAAAAGCAGGCTGAAAACGTTCATTTAATTTTTTTGCCGATGCTTCTGATAATTTATTATTTCGAATCTCATTTAAAATAGCTATAAATTCTTCGTTATCTTGCCTATAAATATGTTTCAATTCTATGCTAATTGCATTCGCTTCTTGAAATGAATTACTGCTAAAAAAATAAGGTGTTTTATAATGTGGACTCAATAAATTCCATTCGTAAGGTTTAATAACTGGCGCTAATTGTTGTAAATCACCAATCATCAATACTTGTACGCCACCAAACACTTTGGTTCGATCTTTATAACGTCTTAAAACTTGGTCAATTCCATCCAATAAATCAACCCTAACCATACTTATTTCATCAATAATCAATAAATCAAGTGACCTTATAATATCTATTTTGATTTTATTAAATTTATATTTCGATTTTTTTGTAGCAACACCAGGTACAATTGGTCCAAATGCCATCTGAAAAAAAGAATGTATCGTTTGCCCTTTAGCATTTATTGCTGCAACTCCTGTTGGCGCAACAACAACCAAACGTTTTAATGATTCCGTTTTTATTTTGTGTAAAAAAGTGGTTTTTCCGGTACCTGCTTTTCCCGTTAAGAAAATATTCCTATCGGTTTGTTCAACGAAATTTTGTGCTAGTTCTAATTCTGGATTACTCATTTAACATAAGATAAATTTATCTCTTCAAAAGTACTAATTTTTTATGATTTTCGTAGTTTTTTATTTGATTCCATACTAAATGGAATATATTTGTTATCCATATCTTAAAAGTTAATTTTTAATGCAAATTATAGAAAAAGAAAAACGTTTTAAAGTTACTTTAAATGCTTTAAAAAATGATGTTCCATTTAAAAATTTCATCGAGATTGGTGGTGTTGATGCTTCTTTTAAAAATCTTGTACAGCACGATTCTTGGCAGATTTTAGATAAATATGGTGAGCCTGATATTCGAGTAAACTTAGATGGTAGAAATGCCAAACTCCCTTTTAAAGACAATTCTATTGAGTGTTTTATTTTAACCGAAGTTTTAGAACATTTAAGAATGGGTACGCCATTATTACAAGAAATTGAACGCTGTTTACAAAAAGATGGCATTTTATTAATATCGGTTCCCAATATGGTTTCTTTTGCTAATAGACTTTGGTGGTTATTAGGTAAAGTACCACCACAAGCAGCTTCATCAGATTGTGGAAAAGAATTGGGCGGAACAGGATTACTAATAGATAAGCATTGGGAAGGCGGACACGTGGTAGATTTTAACAAACAACGGTTTCAAAAATATGTAGAACGTTCTGGCTTAAAACTCCAAAAATTTTATCATACCGATGCTGAGATATTTAAAAAAACGATTTTTCCAAGAAAACTTACACCTATATCTTTGGGTGATTTTTTAATTGCTAGTTTTAAAAAATAATAATACCAAATTAATTATAAAAAATACTTGATAATCTAGCTATGAATAGCTCTATCACTAACTGCCATACAAGCTTCTTTAATTGCTTCGGTAAATGTTGGATGTGCGTGTGATGTGCGTGCAATATCTTCGCTTGAAGCTCTAAATTCCATCGCTACTACTGCAGCAGCAATCATATCGGCAGCTCTTGCTCCTATCATATGTACTCCCAAAATCTCATCGGTTTTAGCATCGGCAATTACTTTTACTTGACCTTCTAAATCCATACTTGCTCTTGCTCTACCTAATGCTCGCATCGGAAAAGAACCAACTTTATAGGCAACTCCAGCATCTTTTAATTCTTGTTCTGTTTTACCAACTGTGGCAACTTCTGGCCAAGTATACACAACGCCTGGTATTAAATTATAATCTATATGTGGTTTTTGACCAACAATAGTTTCGGCAACTAACTCACCTTCTTCACTTGCTTTATGTGCTAACATTGCTCCTTTTACTACATCACCAATTGCATATATGTTTGGTATATTTGTTTGTAAATGACTATTGGTTTCTATTTGTCCTCTTTCGGTCATTTTTACGCCAGCTTTATCTAATGCTAAACCATCGGTAAAAGGTCGTCTTCCAACAGATACCAAACAATAATCGCCTTTAAACTCAATCGTTTCTCCTTTTTTATTTTCGGCAGTAATTACAACTTCCTTTACACTTCCTTTTACAGAAGTTACTTTATGTGAGGTATAGAATTTTACTTTTTGCTTACGTAACGATTTTTGTAATTCTTTAGACAGCATTGTATCCATTGTTGGAACAATAGTTGACATATATTCAATCACAGAAACCTCAGCACCTAAACGCTTATAAACCGAACCTAATTCTAAGCCAATTACACCACCACCAATAACAACTAAGTGCTTTGGTATTTCTTTTAAATTCAACGCTTCAGTTGAAGTTATGATACGTTTTTTATCTAATTTTATAAAAGGTAAGGTAGCAGGTTTTGAACCTGTTGCTATTATTGTATTTTTAGATTCTAATGTAGTTACTTTTCCTTTAGTATCGGTAATATTTATATGTGTGGCATCTTTAAAACTACCAACACCTGTATAAACATCAATCTTATTTTTATCCATTAAAAAATTAATTCCATCACAAGTTTGCGAAACAACCTCGTCTTTACGAGCGATCATTTGTTTAAAATCAACCGATAATTTACCCGTTTTTATACCGTGTTTTTCAAAGTGATTTACAGCATCGTGGTAATGATGAGAAGAATCTAATAATGCTTTTGACGGAATACAACCTACATTTAAACAAGTTCCACCAAGCGTAGTATACTTTTCAATAATAGCAGTTTTTAGCCCTAATTGTGCGCAACGTATTGCAGCAACATATCCACCAGGTCCAGATCCGATAACGGTAACATCGTATGTACTCATAATTTTATTTTTGTTTTACAAAATTACATTTTTTCATATAAATAAGAAGTATTTAAAACCTCAAAGAATTTAATCTTTGAGGTTTTGGTATACTAATTTAAAATAGTTTAGAAGTTTATTTTAATTTTTTCTTTACTTCCACTTCGTGATACGCTTCAATAATATCTAGTTCTTTAATGTCGTTATAATTTTTAATTTGCATACCACATTCATAGCCTTTGGCTACTTCTTTAGCATCGTCTTTTTCACGTCTTAAAGCAGAAAGCTCACCAGTATAGATAACAATATCTTCACGTATTAAACGCACTTTAGATTTATTGGTTATTTTACCAGTTAGCACCATACAACCTGCAATGGTTCCTACTTTAGAAATTTTAAATAGTTGTCTAATCTCGGCAGTACCTAATATTTCTTCTATAATATCTGGTGATAACATGCCTTCCATTGCATCTTTAACTTCATCAATTACTTTATAAATAATAGAGTATGTTCTAATATCAATTTCTTCGGCTGTAGCTAAAGTACTTGCTTTACCTTGTGGCCTCACATTAAATCCGATAATAATCGCATCGGAAGCTGAAGCTAACAATACATCAGATTCTGTAATTGCACCAACACCTTTATGAATAATTTTTACTTGAATTTCTTCGGTAGATAATTTCTGTAAAGAATCCGTTAATGCTTCAATAGAACCGTCTACATCTCCTTTAAGGATAATGTTTAATTCTTTAAAGCCTCCTAAGGCAATTCTACGTCCTATTTCATCTAAAGTAAGATGTTTTTGTGTTCTTACACTTTGTTCCCGTTGTAATTGCGCACGTTTATTTGCAATATTTTTTGCTTCACGTTCATCTTCAAATACATTAAATTTATCACCAGCACTTGGAGCGCCATCTAAACCTAATACGGATACAGGTGTTGATGGTCCTGCTGATTTCACTATTTTACCACGTTCATCGTGCATTGCCTTAATTTTACCACTATGCGTTCCTGCTAGCAAGTAATCACCAATATTTAAAGTTCCTGCTTGTACTAACACAGTAGTTACATAACCCTTACCTTTATCCAATTGAGCTTCTACAACGGTACCAATAGCCGCTTTGTTTGGATTTGCTTTTAAATCCAACATTTCGGTCTCTAATAATATTTTTTCTAAAAGTTCTTCTACACCTGTTCCGTTTTTAGCCGAAATATCGTGTGATTGAATTTTTCCACCCCAATCTTCTACCAAAAGGTTCATTTGAGATAACTCTTCTTTTACTTTATCTGGATTTGCTCCTGGTTTATCAATTTTATTAATGGCAAAAACAATTGGTACTCCAGCTGCTTGCGCGTGACTAATTGCCTCTTTTGTTTGTGGCATTATAGAATCATCCGCAGCAATTACAATAACAACAACATCTGTAATTTGGGCTCCACGAGCACGCATTGCTGTAAATGCCTCGTGACCTGGTGTATCTAAGAATGCTATTTTTTGTCCGTCAGCTAATTCTACTTGATAAGCGCCAATATGTTGTGTAATTCCACCAGATTCACCAGCAATTACATTTTCTTTACGAATATAATCTAGTAAAGACGTTTTACCATGATCTACGTGACCCATTACCGTTACAATTGGTGCTCTGGTAATTAAATCTTCTTCTTTATCTTCTATTATTTCTATAGATTCCTCTACTTCTTCACTTACAAAGTCTACTGTATAGTCAAATTCTGCTGCTACTATGGTTAAAGTTTCGGCATCTAAACGTTGGTTCATCGTTACCATCATACCAAGTGACATACAGGCAGATATAATTTGTACTACTGGTACATCCATCATTGTAGCAACTTCACTTACTGTTACAAATTCGGTTGCTTTAAGTACTTTACTTTCTGTTGCTTGTTGTTCTAAATCTTTTTCAGATTGTTGACGATGTAAATCTCTTTTATCTCTTCTGTGTTTAGCTCCTTTTCCTTTTTTAGATTTACCTTGCAAACGTTCTAAGGTTTCTCTTACTTGATTTTTAACTTCTTCTTCGGTTGGTTCGACCTTTACTACTGGCTTTCTTACGCCTCCTTTATTAAACCTACTTTTAAAATTACCTCCTTTTACAAATGGTTTAGAACCAGGTTTATTTATTCTTTTTCGTTTTGGTCTAGCGCCTGTTTTTTCAAAAGGTTTTTTATCGGCAGGTTTCTTTTTTGGTTTTGCAAATTGAGATAAATCTACTTTTTCACCTACGGTTTTAAAACCTTTTAATTTTTGGTATTGGGTAGCTATTTTTTCTGGTTCTACAATTTTAATTTCTTCTTTTACTTTATCCTTAATTTTTGTAGGAGTTTCTTTAGCTACTTTAGGTATAATTTTTTTTGTTTCAACTGGTTTTGTAGTAGTTTTTTTAGCAGTAACATCTAATTTGCCAACTTGCTTTAAACCAGCTAATTTTTTAGGGGTAATTTTAATTGTTTCAATTTCTTTTACAACCTCTTTTTTTATAATCGGTTTTTTTTCAACAGGCTTAACTTTTTCAACAGGCTTAATTTTTTCTTTAACTTCTTCTTTAATCACTTCTTTTTTAGGGGAAAGATCAATAGTTCCAACTTGTTTTAAACCTTTGGCTTTTTCAGATTCTGTTTTGAAAATTTCTTTTTTCTTAGCTTCTTCTTCGGCTGCAATTTTTTTAAGTTCTTGTTCTTTTTCTAAAGCGATACGAATTGCCTCTTTTTCTTTTCTTTTTTCTTCTCCAATTTCTCTAGAATTTACTTTTCTAGATTTATCAGATTGAAATTCATCAGCAAGAGTTGTATATATTTCTTCAGATATTTTGGTAGTTGGTCTTGCCTCAATAGAAATATTCTTTGAAGTAAGAAACTCAACTGCTCTATCTAAAGAGATATTAAATTCTCGTAACACTTTATTTAGCCTTTGTTCTTTAGCCATAAATTTATTTATTTGTACTACTATTAATTCTTTTTTATAATTTTCTTTTCAAAAAACTTTAATTTTGAGATTTTCATCATCCTTTTTTAAAAGCTTTTATAAAAAGAAAAAGCCTTAAAAAAGAATACATCTAATTTTCAAACTCTTCTTTTAATATTCTTTGCAATTCTATAATGGTTTCTTCTTCTAAATCTGTACGTTTTACTAAAAAGGCAACATCTTGTTCTAAAACACTTTTTGCGGTATCGAAACCTGCATTGTTTAACTCTGTAATTACCCATTCTTCTATTTCGTCAGAAAATTCGGTCAATTCAACATCTTCATCGTCTATTCCTTCACGTTGTACATCTAACTCATAGCCTGTTAGCATACTTGCTAAACGAATATTTACGCCGCCTCTACCAATAGCTTTAGAAACTTCTTCTGGTTTTAAGAATACATTTGCTCTTGGTTTTTTACCTTCTTCTATTTCTTGAAATTCTACCGAAACAACTTTAGCTGGACTTAATGCTCTTGCTACAAATAAATTTTCGTTTTTGGTAAAGTTAATTACATCAATGTTTTCATTTCCTAATTCTCTAACAATACCATGAATACGAGAGCCTTTCATGCCAACACAAGCACCTACAGGGTCTATTCTATCATCGTATGAATCTACGGCAACTTTTGCTTTTTCACCAGGGATTCTTGCAACGGCTTCAATGGTGATTAAGCCATCAAACACTTCTGGTATTTCTTGTTCAAATAATTTGGTTAAAAATTCTGGTGAAGTTCTTGATAAAATAATAGCTGGTTTGTTACCACGTAATTCTACCAATTTTATAATTCCTTTTACATTATCACCTTTTCTGAAATAATCAGAACGTATTTGTTCGCTTTTAGGTAATACTAATTCATTACCATCATCATCTAATAATATTATGGCATTATGACGTACGTGATGTACTTCCGCAGTATATAGTTCTCCTTCTAGCTCTTTAAAGTACTTAAATATATTGGTATTGTCATGCTCGTGAATTTTAGCGATTAAGTTTTGACGTAAAGCCAAAATTGCTCTTCGTCCTAAGTCTTCTAATTTAACCTCTTCGGATAAGTCCTCATCAACTTCAAAATCTGCTTCAATTTTTCTAGCATCATCAAGAGATACTTCTGCGTTAGAATCTTCTACTTCACCATTCTCTACAATAATTCTATTTCGCCAAATTTCTAAATCTCCTTTATCGGGATTTATAATAATGTCAAAGTTACCATCAGACCCAAATTTTCGTTTTAATGCTGCTCTGAATACTTCTTCTAAGATAGACATAAGTGTTGCTCTGTCTATACTTTTATCATCTTTAAATTCAGAAAACGAATCAATTAATGCTATATTTTCCATCTTAGTTGTTTCTTGTGTTTACTTTTTTCATTTTTTAACTTTTTATCTTGAACTATTTTTCAAGTATTTAAAATACTATTTTAACTTTGGTTTCTATGATATCTTTAAAAGCGATACATATACTTTTTTGAACAGTGATTTTTCCTTTACCTATTGGTTTAGGTTCTCTCGCTTTCCACTCTAAATTAATACTCTCATCTTTAACACTTACTAAAGTTCCTTCGAACTTTTCATTCTCGGTTTTTACTTTTACTATTCTTCCTATGTTTTTATTATATTGCCTTCTGTTTTTAATAGAATCTGCAATATCAGGAGAACTTACTTCTAAAGAAAAATCTTCTTCTTCTCTATCTAAATCATGTTCAATATGACGACTTATACGAATACATTCTTTTAAATTAACACCTTGATCACCATCAATAATAATATTAATTTTATTATTGTCTAAATATTTCATCTCTACTAAAAACAAAGATTTGTTTTCGGCTAATGCTTCGGTTAATAAATCTTCTATTATTTTATTGTTCATTTTTACTTAAACAGTACTTGTTAAAAATTGCTATAAAAAAAGAGGACTTTTCGTCCTCTTTCATTTATATCTCCGCTATTTCGACTGCAAATGTATAAAAATATTTTAAATTACCAAATTTAGTAGCCACTAATTATTTTATTTTGTAACTTTACATTAATTTAAGTAAAACTATAAAACTATCTTATTATGAAACGTATCCTAGTTCCAATTGACTTTTCAGAACAAGCTAAAGCTGCTGCAAAAGTTGCTGCAAAAATTGCAAAACAAGTAGGTGCTGAAATTTATTTATTACACATGCTTGAAATGCCAGAAGGTATTATTGACATGCAAGGCGGAAGTGACAATAGCACACCTGCCTCTTTATTATTTATGAAAAAAGTACACGAGCGTTTTACTGAATTGAAAAATGAAACGTTTTTTAATGGTATAACCCTTAAAGAGACAGTGCAATTTCACAAAACTTTTGATGGTGTTATTGAAGAAAGTAAAAAAAATAATATTGATTTAGTTGTAATGGGTTCTGCTGGAGCAACTGGGTTAACAGAAATTCTAATTGGTTCTAATACGGAGAAAGTGGTACGCCACTCTGACGTTCCTGTTTTGGTAATTAAAAAAGATACTAGTGATTTTGTGATAAATAATATTGTATTTGCATCTGATTTTGCGAACGATAGTAAAAATAAATTCCAAAACATTATTAATTTTGCAGCTATTTTTAATGCCAAACTACATTTGTTATATGTAAATACTGCGCATAACTTTAATAGCACTAAAAAAATTAGTTCAACTATTAATAATTTTGTTTCTGAGTTTACTATTCCTGATTTTGACACCTATATCTATAATGATATCTCGGTAGAGAAAGGTATTTTAAATTATACAAATGACATTCAGGCCGATCTAATTGCATTAAACACACACGGAAGAAGTGGTTTGTCACAATTATTTAACGCAAGCATTAGCGAAGAGCTAACCAATCATGCTTTAAAGCCAGTCATTACTTTTAAAATTTAAAACGGATTTTTTAAAATATAATATTCTACTTCAAACCCAAGTATTGATTTATTAAAAAGAGTTTTAAAACATCTAATTTAGCATAGAACTCATTCTATACATCTTATTTATAGTTAATTAAATGCGTTTAAAGAGTAGTAAAATAAAAATATTCGAGACTATTACTCTCGAATATTTTAAACTATTTTACATTAAGCCCAGTTAGTTGTTACTATGATGTAGGATTAAATAAATATAAAGTAATTTGTTTTTATTCTAAATGAAAAACAACACCTAAATTGAAAATTACTTGTGAATCATTATTATTATCACCAAGAACATTCGAATCTAAGCCTTCTACTCTATCGGATAAAAAACTATTAAATCTCGATTCAAAAACTATATCAACTTCATCTAATCTATATCGAGTACCAACACCATATGTTAAAGAGAACACCTTTTGTTTATTTAAAAATACATTGTCATTTGTAGGTGTAAATATATTGGGTAACGGTTGTGTTGTTTCTAAGCTAGGACTAATACTAGAATACGAAAAACCTGTAATAAAATAAGGTTCTAATTTATATTTTTCTTCTCTTATTGAAAAAATATATATTTCAGAAAATAGGCCAAGGTTTAACATTTTAGTATTTCCTTTCATTGCTGCATAGTTTATAAATTCAGCATTAGTAGGTTCTATTGGCAAACCATCGTATTCAAAATTAACAGCAGAATAAGAGAGTTCGAGTCTTTCTTTTACGTGATCTGCTAAGAAAGAAAAAACAGGAGATGATAGTCTTGAATCAGAAAAATCTGCTATATAAGCACCTGCAAAACTAAACCCAACATTATTGGTTGCACTACTAAATTTTTTAGCTTCACCATAATCGGTTTGCATATAATTGGATCCTAAAAAAACACCTAATTCATGATTAATAATTGTGTTTTGTGCTTTACTATTAAATAAAAATAAGATAAAAAAAGCAAGAAAGAACGTATGTGTTTTCATAAAAATTTAATTTAATTACAAATGTAATCAAAAAAAAACAAAAAATCTCTTTATAGATGGTGCATAATTAAAGACACCAACTATCTAATAGGTATCCAATAAACATCTTTAAAATTACAAATTTTATTATTTTCAATAGTAATTCCTTCACTTTCTAGTAGCTGCTGCATTAAATTAGTGCCGCTAAAATGATGTTTTCCAGTCAATAGCCCTTGTTTATTAACTACACGATGTGCAGGAACAGTATCATCTCCATGGACAGCATTCATTGCCCAACCTACCATTCTAGCAGAACGAGCCGCTCCTAAAAATTTGGCTATTTCACCATAAGACGTAACTTTTCCGTAAGGAATTGTTCGTACAACAACATACACTTTTTTAAAAAAATTATCTGATTTTTTCATTTGAAAACGACAAAATAAATTTAAAAATTTAACCTAAATTTAAGATAAGTAATTGCTTTATTTTTTTCTAAATATTGCTTTTCATAAAAAGTCTGTATAGCAGTTGCTTCTGTAGGCGACTCATTATTATTATAAATATGATGGTGTGCATATATAATTTCTTGTTCTAATCCTTGTAAAAGTCCTAATGTATATCCGTGCATAAACTCACTATCCGTTTTTAAGTGAATGATACCTTTTTTTATTAAAATATGATGGTACTTTTTTAAAAAACTCAAATTTGTTAATCTATGTACAATACGAGTATGTTTAATTTGTGGGTCTGGAAAAGTAATCCAAATTTCAGAAACTTCTCCTTTAGAAAAGCACAAGTCTATTAATTCAATTTGTGTTCTTAAAAACGCAACATTGTTTAAATTTTCTTTTATGGCTGTTTTTGCTCCACGCCAAAAACGCGCGCCTTTAATATCAACACCAATATAGTTTATATTAGGATTTTTTTTTGCAAGTGCTACTGTATATTCTCCTTTGCCACAACCTAATTCTAAAACAATTGGATTGTCATTACCAAAAAATTCTTGCCATTTACCTTGTAAATCAAACTGCTCTAAAACATCTTCTCTTGTTGGTTGTACAACATTTTTGAAGTTGTCGTTTTCACGAAATCGTTTTAATTTATTTTTACTTCCCACTTTTTTTATATGGAATCTTCGGTATTTGTTCTTTTAAATTTAGCCATTTGAGTAAACCAATAGCCAAATAGAACAACTCCAATTAAAAATAAAATTATATTAATGGTATTAGCAGCCCACCAATTTTCTGAATTATTCATTTCTCTAAAAAAATCAAACGGTGTAAATAGTACATTTGTAAAAAAATCTCCAATAGCTTTCCAAATATTTAATCCAATCATAATTTTATTTTTTAAAAAACTCTAAATTTTAGGTTAGTTTCTAATTAGTCTTTACTTTCGTACAAGAGATTAATTCTTAATACAATGCAAAAATAAGTAATAATTTTATGATTATCAATTTTTTTAATAAAACAAAACCAATAAATCTTGTTTTTTTAAGTGGTTTACTTATAATAATACGGTTTAGCAATAACTTTATTTATAATGAAGGTTTATTATCTCTAAATTTATTTTTAGAAACCTTTATTTTATCGATTAGTTTATTTCTATTTAATCATATTGTATTTAAAAATAGTCTGACCAGTAAATCAGACTTTGGCATTTTGATTTATGTTTTCTTAATTGGATTTTTCTTTCTAGAAAAAGGGAATGAGAGTATCTTATTTTCTCATTTTTTTTTATTACTTGCCTATCAAAAAATTTATCAATTAAATTCTGAAATTAATACTAAATCAATTTTATTTGATAGTGGTTTTTGGCTTGGTATAGCAGGTCTCTTTTATCCACAAAGTAGTTTTTTTATACTTTTAGTACTAATAGCATTACTAGTAAATAATAAAATGAATTGGCGCAATTTTTTAATGCCTTTTTTAGGTTTTTCAGCTCCCATCTTTATTTTTTATACTTATTTATTTTTTACAAATCAATTGCATTTTTTTAATGAAATTATTTCTTTTATAACATCTTATGATTATACTATTTATAATACCATTCTTTTTTTAATACCTATTATTTATTTTATTTTTCTTATTATTTGGTCTATTATTACTATTTCTAATAAACAATCTCAAGAATCTATAGAGTTTAGAATTAATTGGATTTTAGTAGTAGTGCATTTTTTAATAGCGCTTATTATAGTGTTAACAACGGATGTTAAAAATGGAAGTGAAATGTTGTTTTTATTTTTTCCAGTAAGTATTATTATTGCAAATCATCTTCGTTTACTTTCTAAAAAATGGCTTAAACGAATTGTTTTGTACACATTTATTTTTCTATTAATACTAATGAAGTTTTTATAATTTTTTTCCGAAAGCTAGGTCACCTGCATCACCAAGACCTGGAATAATATATCCTTTTTCATTTAAAGTATCGTCAATTGCAGCTATCCATAAATGGGTGTTTTTAGGAAAGTAATTTTCAATAAATGAAACGCCATCTTTTGCGCCAATTACACAGGCTATATGAATTTCTTTTGGAATACCATGTTTTTTTATAGCTTCATAAACTGCTACTAATGAGTTTCCAGTTGCTAACATTGGATCCGCCAAAATTAATGTTTTTCCTTCTAAAGTAGGTGAAGCAAAATATTCGACCACTATTTCAAACGCATCGTCTTTATTAGGATGATCTCTATATGCTGAAATATAGGCATTCTCTACATTATCAAAATAATTCAACAAACCTTGATGTAATGGTAAACCAGCTCTTAAAATGGAACACAATACGATGTTTTCATCTATAGTTTTCACTTCCTTATTTCCTAATGGAGTTGTTGTCGTTTGTTTTTTAAATTGTAATCCTTTACTTAATTCATAAGCCAAAATCTCTCCAATACGTTCTAAATTACGTCTAAAACGCATAGAATCTTGTTGGATTTTTACATCTCTAATTTCTGATAAAAAAGTATTTAATATCGAATTATTTTTATTTAACTGATGAACAATCATATAGGTATATTTATGTCAAAGATACAATTTTTCGGCACACTTATTGCGTAAGAAAACCTGTAAAAAGTTGATGGTGTTAAAAAAATTCGTAACTTCACAACTTAAATTATTAATCATTAAAATTAAAATTATTATGGGATTATTCTCTTTTATTAAAAATGCTGGAGCAAAGGTTTTTGGCATAGGAAAAACAACCGGTGAAGAAGCTGCAGAAGCTGCTGCTGAGAAAGCTACAAAATTAGTGAACGCAGTAGAAACTTTAGGTTTTGAAGTAACTGACTTAGATATTGTAGTTGATGGTGATACTGCATTGGTTTATGGTGAAGCCGCAGATCAAGCAACACGTGAAAAAGTAGTGTTAGTTATTGGTAATACTGAAGGTATTGCAAGTGTAGACGACAGAATGTCGACTGCAATTGAAGAGCCACAAGCGCAATTTCATGCAGTTGTAAGTGGTGACACTTTAGGTAAAATAGCAAAAAAATATTATGGTAATGCAATGAAATACCCAGTTATTTTTGAAGCAAACAAACCTATGTTATCACATCCTGATAAAATTTATGTAGGGCAAACTTTACGAATTCCTTCTTTAGATTAAGTTCTAATCAATGTATTCAAAAAAGACTCATTAATATAATGAGTCTTTTTTTATGCTATCTACCAAAAATTTGATTACCCACCAAAATCATCAAAACGGATATTCTCGTCTGCCAGACCAAAATCTTCACCCATTTTTTGTACCGCATTATTCATTAATGGTGGTCCACAAAAATACAGTTCTAAATCTTCGGGAGCTTCATGTTTTGATAAGTATTGATCTATTACTACTTGGTGAATAAAACCTGTAAACCCATCTCCTTTTTCATCGTTAATATCTGTTTTAACTTTCCAATTATCTTCTTCAGCAGGATCAGATAATCCAACAAAAAATTTAAAGTTAGGAAAATCTTTTTCTAAAGCTCTAAAGTGTTCTACATAAAATAATTCTGCTTTTGAACGTCCACCATACCAATACGTAACCGTTCTACCTGTTTTTAAAGTACGGAATAGGTGATATAAATGCGAACGCATTGGAGCCATTCCTGCTCCACCACCAACATAAAGCATTTCTGCATCGCTTTCATTTATAAAGAATTCACCATAAGGACCAGAAACTATTACTTTATCGCCTGGTTTTTGATCGAAAATATAAGATGAAGCAATTCCTGGATTTACATTCATCCATCCATTTTTATCTTTATCCCAAGGTGGAGTAGCAATACGTACGTTTAACATTACTCGTCTTCCTTCATCAGGATAAGATGCCATTGAATAGGCTCGTTCTACATTCTCAGAATTTTTCATTTTTAAAGGCCAAAGATTGAATTTTTTCCAATCAGCTTTAAATTTATCTGGTTCACCTGGATGCTCTTCTGGATGTGCTGAAACGTCCATAGTTTCATAATTCACTTCGGTATCAGGTATTTCAATTTGAATATAACCACCTGCTTTATAAGCCATATCTTCTGGTAATTCAACAATAAACTCTTTAATAAATGTTGCAACGTTGTAATTAGAAACTACAGTTGCTTCCCATTTTTTGATACCAAATATTTCTTCTGGAATAGTGATTTCCATATCATTTTTTACTTTTACCTGACAAGATAAACGAATTCCTTCTGCCAATTCTTTACGTGTAAAGTGAGGAACTTCGGTTGGCAAAGCTTCTCCACCACCAGATTGAACGTGGCATTCACATTGCACACAAGTTCCTCCACCACCGCAAGCCGATGGTAAGAATATTTTTTCATCACCTAACGTTTGTAATAAAGTTGATCCTGCATCTACTTCGATTGTTTTTTCTCCATTTATGGTAATTTTCACTTTACCTGAAGGCATTAATTTCGATTTTGCGAATAGTAAAATACTTACTAAAAAAATAATTAGAATTAACGAAAATACGATACTTGCTACTATTGGACTCATTGTTTGTTTTTTAGACTTTAGACTTATAGACAGTAGATTTTAGACAATGTCTTTCTATTTCACGATAAGTTTAAATCATTTATTTAATATTTTTAATTTTAATCTTTCAGTCTAACGTCTAAAAGTCTAACCTTTTTTCTTACAATTTAATTCCACCAAAACTCATAAAGGCAATTGCCATTAAACCTGTAATGATAAAAGTAATACCTAATCCTTTTAAAGGAGCAGGAATATTTGAATAACTAATTTTTTCTCTAATTGCGGCAATAGCAACAATTGCTAATAACCATCCTATACCAGAACCTAAACCATAAACGAATGATTCGGTTATTGTACCAAAATCTTTTTGTTGCATAAATAAAGAACCTCCTAAAATAGCACAGTTTACTGCAATAAGCGGTAAGAATATACCTAATTGACTATATAACGTTGGTGCATATTTTTCAACAATCATTTCAACTAATTGTACCATAGATGCAATCACAGAAATAAACATAATAAAGCTTAAGAAACTTAGATCAATAGTTGAATATTCTTCTCCTAACCAAACTAAAGCACCTGGTTTTAATATATAATTATCTAATAAATAATTTACAGGAACAGTAATAACTAAAACAAATATCACTGCTAAACCTAATCCTACTGCTGTATCTACCTTTTTTGATACTGCAAGATAAGAACACATTCCTAAGAAATATGCAAATATCATGTTCTCTATAAAGATACTTTTTACGAATAAACTAATTAATTCTTCCATTTTTTTTGTTTTTGTATTCAGTGTTCAGTTTGAATGTATAGTACCAACTGCTAACTAAAGACTAATTATTAGCTTCTATTAAATTTCTACTTCTTGTTCTTTGTATCCATATATAAATTCCAACTACAATAAGTGCCATTGGAGATAATAACATAAATCCGTTATTTTCATATCCAAAACTATATAAACCTGTTGATTCTGCTATTGTTTTTCCTTTGTGTCCTAAAACTTCAAAACCTAATAGTTTACCAGAACCTAATAATTCTCTAAAAAAAGCTACTACGATTAAGATTAATGCATATCCACCAGCGTTTCCTATACCATCTAAAAAGGCTCTCCAAGGCGTGTTACCTAAAGCAAAAGCTTCTAATCTACCCATAATTAAACAGTTGGTAATAATCAATCCTACAAAAACGGATAGTTCTTTACTTACATCGTATAAAAAGGCTTTTAGAACTAAATCTACTAAAATCACCAAACTAGCTACAATAACTAATTGTACTATAATACGAATACGACTTGGTATTAAATTACGTAGTAAAGATACGGCAACGTTACTTGCAACCAAAACAAATAATACTGCAATTGACATTACAATTGCGGGTTTTAATTGTACGGTAATTGCTAATGCAGCACATATACCAAGTACTTGTACTGAAACAGGATTATCATCGCCTAAAGGGTCAAGTAATAATCGTCTATTTTTTGGAGAGAATAATGCTTCTTTTTCTGCCATTGTTAATTATTTTTAAAATATACTAAGTAATGTTTTAATCTTTCTTCTATCATTGCTGATACTCCATCTGCAGTAATTGTTCCTCCAGACAAACCATCAACTCCATGTTTATTACTTTCAGGTGTTCCTCCTTTTATTACTTTTACTGATACGAATTCAGATCCTTTCATAATTTGATCGCCTATAAACCTTTCTTCAAACCAAGATTGGTTTATTTCTGCTCCTAAACCTGGTGTTTCTCCTTTATGGTCAAAAGATGCTCCTACAATGGTGTTTTCATCATCCGCAAAAGCCATATAACCCCAAATTGAATCCCATAATCCAGCACCATATAAAGGGATAATGTAGAATTTTTTTCCTTCTTTTTCAGCTACATAAATAGGGAAACGTTGTTCTTCTACAGGTTTTTTGATTTCGTGTTTTAAATTTACTTTAAAAGCTTCCACATTTTCATCAACAGTTCCGTCAGCTCTTAAAGATAGTTTTTGTTTAATATATATTGGATAAATCTCTCCTGCTTCCTCTCTACTTACATCAATTCCAATAGTAGATAAGATATTTTGCATTTTTTCTAACTTTACATTACTTGCACGTCTTTCTTTGGTACTTTCGGATACAAAAGCTAGTAAAGAAGCTACAGTAACCACTAAAATAATGGCAAAAATAAAAGTATATGCATTAGAATTTCTGTTCATAACTATGCTTTTTTGAGTTTTAATCTTTTTTGTCTGCGTTTAATGTTTCCATTAATTACATAATGGTCAATAGTTGGCGCAAATACATTCATAAGTAATATTGCCATCATTACACCTTCTGGTAAGGTTGGGTTTACTACACGTATTAGTATAGAAAAGACACCAATTAAGAAACCATAAATCCATTTTCCTTTATTTGTTTGTGCGCCAGAAACAGGGTCTGTTGCCATAAATACAATACCAAAAGCAAAACCACCAACTAATAAGTGTTCATACCAAGAAAAGTTAAATAAATCATTTGTTTCACTTCCAATTGCATTAAACATTAGTCCAACTAAAGAAGCTCCTATAACAGCAGATAACATAATTCTCCAACTTGCAACCTTTGTAAGTAATAAGATTGCTGCTCCAATTAATATCATTAAAACAGATGTTTCACCAACCGAACCAGGCATATAACCCATAAACATATTAAATATACTAGTTGAAGTTTCTTTTCCTAAAGCTAAAGTTCCTAAAATAGTTTCACCTGATAATCCGTCAATTCCAGCATCAGCAACCCAAACTTTATCTCCACTCATAAAACCTGTATATGAGAAAAGAGCAAAGGCTCTAGCTACTAAAGCAGGGTTTAAAATATTCATTCCTGTTCCTCCAAAAGTTTCTTTACCAATAACAACGGCAAAAACAACGGAAACTGCCAACATCCATAAAGGCATATCAATTGGCATAATCATAGGGATTAACATTCCTGTTACTAAATACCCTTCGTTTACATCATGACCTCTATAAATAGCGAAAGCAAATTCAATACCTAAACCAACTCCGTAAGAAACGAGTATCATTGGCAACATTCTTAATGCTCCATAGGTAAATAGAGTTATAAAACTCATATCTGAACCTGGAACTTGTAAAAAATGTTGGTAACCAATATTCCACATTCCAAAAAATAATGCAGGAAGTAGCGCTATCACCACAGTGATCATTAAACGCTTTAAATCGGTTGCATCACGAATGTGCGCTCCTTTATGAGTAGTATGATTTGGAGTGAATAGAAAAGTATCTATTCCGAAAAATGCTGGTGCAAATTTTTCATACTTTCCACCTTTATCAAAAAGCGGTTTTATTTTATCTAATTGTTTTCTTAAAAATTTCATGTGTAAATTTTATGTCTGTTTTTTTTTACTAAAGACCAAAGATTATAGTCTAAAGACTAACTATCCTACTTCAGCAATCATTAAATCCAATCCTTTTCTAATAATATCTTGAACTTCAATTTTTGATGTACAGACGTAGTCAACTAAAGCAAAATCTTCTGGAGCAACTTCATAAATTCCTAATTGTTCCATTCTGTCAATATCTCCAATCATAGCTGCCTTAATTAGCTGCATAGGATAAACATCAATTGGCATCACTTTTTCCATTTCACCAGTTACCACAAAAGCTCTTTCTTCTCCATTTAAATTAGTATTTAGCCTATATTCTTTTTTTGGGAATAAAAAAGAGAAAGAGGTACGAGCTACACTATGAATATAATTATCTTTAAAAGGCACCCAACCCATAAAACGATACTGGTTTCCTTCAGGTAAAACAGTAACTTCGTTAATATTAAAACTAATACTATCTTTGGTTGTAACAGCTTTTCCTGTTAGTGGATTTCCGTTAATAATTCTAATATTATCAGACGCTAATTTATCTTTAGTAAAATTAACCATACTTGTTCCTGGTTTTACTTGATAATATTTTGGGTTAGTAACTTCAGACCCTGCTAATGCAACTATTCTTGTGGTATCAAAATTTCCTGTTAGAAAAAAGTTTCCAATAATAGCTACATCTTGAGCATTAACAGTCCAAACTCTATCGCCTGAATTTATAGGGTCTATTTTAGAAATTTGTACACCAACATTTCCTGCAGGATGTTTTCCTGTTACATTATGTATTGAAACTCCTTTAATGTTATTTAAAAAAGATTTTCCTTGTACAGAAAGGTGTACTTTACCTTCGGTTAATTTTGTTAAAGCATCAATTCCTGCTTGAAAAGCAACTTCTTTACCTTGTAATGTAACTGCTGTATCTGCTGCTAATGGCGCAGTATCAAATCCCGAAACAAAAATTGCTTTTGGCGTATCTGTTGGATTTGCCAATGTATCGTAAGGCCTTTGATTAATAAAAGCCCAACAACCGCTTTCTAATAAAGCTTTCTTTACTTGAATACCTGTTAAATTATCTACTGTTTTTTTACCAAAGTCTTTATAAGTGTCTTTAGTATCTGCTTTAATAGTTAATGCTAAAATTTTACGCTTTGCTCCACGAATAATAGCAGTCAATTCACCACTAACTGGTGAAGTGAACTTTAGCTCTTCATTAGATTTTGAATAGAACAAAACATCACCTGCCAATAATGTTGCACCTACTTTAACAGCAAGTTTGGGTGTTATTCCGTGAAAATCGGTTGGGTAAATAGTAAAAACTTTAGAACGAGTGGACGTTTCAATGTCGTTTGAAGCTGTTCCTTTTAGCTTAATAGTTAAGCCTTTTTTAATTTTTATGTCTGTAGACATTTGCTTTTTGAATTAGGTTCTTAAAAACGATGCAAATTTACTTCTTTTTATAGAAGTAAAATATACAAAATTGCTATTTATATTCATTCTAAATAATTAAAATATAGCTCTCTATTTATAATTTGTAAAATCAGCGAAATTTGATGTATTCAAAAAAAATTGAACTTAAATTAATTTACGTATTATTGCGGTATAGTAATTGTATTAAAACAAGTTAAACCAACTAATTAATGATTAAAAAACATTTTACAGCACTTCTATTTTTAATACCCCTTTTTTTATTTTCGCAAGATAATTTTGAAGTATTAGAGCCGTCTTATATCAAATCGGTTACCTTGCATGCAAGAAAGGTAAATGCATTTGTTCCCATAATTAAACTTGGAGAGGCTTTAGAATTTACCTTTGATGATCTAGAAGGTGATGATAAAGAATATACATACAAAGTTTCTCATTGTACGTATAATTGGGAAAAATCTAATCTTAGCTCTACAGAATTTAGTACTGGTTTTGCAGAGGATAGAATCCGTACTTCGACAAATTCTTTTAACACGTATCAAGATTATACTCATTATCAATTATTCATTCCCAATCAAAATTTTCGTATAAAAATAAGTGGTAATTATTTAATTTCGATTTTAGATGAAGAGGAAGAGGTTATTTTTACAAGACGTTTTATAGTGTATGAACCAAAAGTTGATGTTGGTGTTAGTATCCATAAAGCACGAAAAATTGCAAATATTTCCACCAAACAAAATGTAGAGTTTGTGATTAATCATCCTAATTTACGAATTAACAACCCTAGCAAAGAAATACAAATTGCTATTTATCAAAATAACGATTGGAATAAAGTAATAACTAATTTAAAACCACAATTTTTTCGTGGAACGCAATTAATTTATAAGTATGGATCAAAAACTACTTTTTTTGGTGGTAATGAATATCTATACTTTGATAGCAAAGATGTAAGAAACGCAACTAATAATATTCGTAGAGTGGTTCTTAATGATTTATATGAGACAAGGTTATACGTAGATCAAACAAGAATCAATAAGCCTTATACTTACAATCCTGATGTTAATGGTAAATTTTTTCCTCGAAGTATTAATGTAGACAATACTTCGTATGAAGCCGAATATACTAAGGTACATTTTGCATTCCAAAATTATGAAAACATAGCAAAAAGTTCTCAATTATATGTATACGGCGCATTTAATAATTGGCAGTTGACTACGGAAAACAAATTGACTTATAACGACAATACGCAATTATATGAAACAGATATAATACTAAAACAAGGTTTTTATAATTATACTTATGTTCTAGTTAATGAAAATTTTGAAATTGACACTACTTTTGAAGGCACACATTTTCAAACTGAAAACGAATATCAAGTACTGGTTTATTACAGAAAATTTGGTAGTAAATATACACAAGTAATCGGTTTAGGCGCTGGTAGCTCTGTTAATTTACAGAATTAATCTAATCGTTCTATTAATTCACCAATATTTGGGAAATTTTTATAAATATTAATAAAAGTAATTGCTTTTTCTAACTTTTGATACTCGTTGTCTGATAAAGGAATTGGATAGTTAGTTATCGTAAATTTAGGATCACTATAAGAATGATATTTTTTATTGACTACAATTATTGGTGCTTTAAAACCTAAACTATTGTTCTTTAATCTTCTTAAATCTAATTCAATTGATCTTTTGCTACACTTTATTTTAGTAGCATCGTATTTTTTCAATTCCTTAGCACAAGCTTTCATTAAATCTTCAATGGTATGCTTTTTCTTTTGTAAACATTCATCAATCACTTTAATACGAATTAAAGCAAATTTACCTAGTGTTTTTTTAGTTTTCATATTTTATATTTTATATTTTATAATTTACAATTCTCCATTTTCATCATATTCTTGGTATAAATAATCATGATAAGGAAAACGTGTTTTATGAATCGTCTTTACTGCTTCGTAAACTTTCGCTTTAAAGTCTTCTAAATTTTCTTTATTTAATGCCGATATAAAAATAGTTTTATTATCTGTTTTGTTCATCCACGTTTTCTCCCATTCTTCTAAGGTATAATGAATTTCTGATTTTTCGGTAATTAAATCATCTTCTGCAATAGTTTCATGTGTGTAAGCGTCTATTTTATTAAACACCATTAAAGTGGTTTTATCCAAACATTTAATATCGGATAAAATACTATTTACCGATGCAATATGATCTTCAAAATTTTTATGCGAAATATCTACAATATGTAATAACAAATCGGCCTCTCTAACCTCATCTAAAGTAGACTTAAAAGATTCTACCAATTGTGTTGGCAGTTTGCGAATAAAACCAACGGTATCGGTTAATAAAAAAGGGATGTTTTTAACCACTACTTTTCTAACCGTAGTATCTAATGTTGCAAAGAGTTTATTCTCAGCAAAAACATCGGATTTACTAACCACATTCATTAAAGTAGATTTGCCAACATTAGTGTAACCGACTAGTGCAACACGAACCATTTTTCCACGATTTTTACGTTGTACTGCCATTTGTTTATCAATAGCTTTTAGTTTTCTACCTAATAAAGTAATTTTATCTCTAATAATTCTTCTATCGGTTTCTATTTCCGTTTCTCCAGGGCCACGCATACCAATACCACCTTTTTGCTTATCTAAGTGTGTCCATAAACGGGTTAATCTTGGTAGTAAATAATTACATTGCGCTAATTCTACTTGCGTTTTTGCATACGATGTTTGGGCTCTTTGAGCAAAAATATCTAATATTAAATTAGTTCTATCTAATACTTTATTATCTATAACTTTTTCGATATTTCTACCTTGTGATGGACTTAATTCATCATCAAAAATTACCGTTTCTATATGGTGTTCTACCATATATAGAGCAATTTCGTCTAATTTACCTGATCCAATATAGGTTTTCGTATCTGGTTTAGTCATTTTTTGTAAAAAACGTTTTGCCGTTTTTCCGCCAGCTGTTAATGCTAAGAACTCTAATTCATCTAAATACTCATTTGATTTCTCTTCATTCTGTTCTTGTGTAATAACACCAACTAAAATTACCCTTTCAAGGCTTTTCCTCTTTTCTAACATAGTACAAAGGTAGGTTTTTTAAAAATAAAGAAAAAGAAATACAGTACAAGTAAATTTTTTTTGTACATTTAAAGTTCTAATACTATTATTTTATAACTTGACGAACTCAGAAAACAAAAAAGATATTTTCACTATTGGTTTTTATAATCTAGAGAACTTATTTGATACCATGGATGATCCTGAAACATTTGATGATGCATTTACTCCTGATGGAGAAAAAAAATGGACACCAAGGCGTTACAAAAAAAAAGTAAAACGCTTAGCAAAAGCAATTTCAACTATTGGAGATGATTCAACTAAACATCCGCCAGTTATTTTGGGCATTGCTGAAGTAGAAACCTACGAAGTGGTTTTAGACTTAATTAAAACACCTTATTTGATAGATTATAATTACGGTATTGTACATTACGATTCGCCCGATGAAAGAGGTATTGAAGTCGCCTTTTTATACCGAAAGAAGTATTTTGAATTACTAGATTCTCGACCTTATTATATTCAATTCGAAAAAGAAATAGGTAATATAGATTATACAAGAGATGTACTTTTAGTAAAAGGAAATCTTAATGGTGAATTAATGTATTTTATTGTAAATCACTGGCCATCAAGAAGAAGTGGCATTAAAGAATCGGAACAGAAACGTATCATAAATGCCGAATTAGTACAAAAAATTATTAGTGATGTTATGGAAGAAACACCAGATGCTAAGATAATTATTATGGGCGATTTTAACGATAATCCAACAGATATTAGTATAAAACAAACGCTAGTTACTGACCAATTATACAACCCAATGGAGTCTCTTTACGAAAAAGGTATGGGAACTTCTATTCACCAAGGGAAATGGCATTTGTTTGATCAAATTATTATAACAAAAAATTTCTTAAAAGAAAATACACATCAATTTACACACGCCAATATATATTGTAAACATTTTTTAAAAGATAAATACGGTAAATATATTGAGGATCCATTTAGAACTTATAAAGGCAGATGGTATAAAGGTGGTATTAGTGACCATTTTCCTATCTATATTAGTTTAGAACATAAAAAAGAGGCTTAGTTTACGATGACCGAAGATCTTTTATATTTATTAGCATTGCAAAAAGCGGAAGGAATTGGCGATATTAACGCTAAAAAACTAATTAAACACTGTGGAAGTGCAAAAGCTGTTTTTAAAGAAAAAGCAAGTAACTTACTAAAAATTGATGGTGTAGGAACACATAAATTAAAAGGTTTAAAAGATAAATCGCTCTTTTCAAAAGCCGAAAAAGAAATAACATTTATTGTTGAAAATAATATTAAAACCACTTCTTTTTTAGATACGGATTTTCCTAGTAATTTAAAACACGGTGTTGATAGCCCTATACTTATTTTTCAAAAAGGAAATATAAATTTTAAGCAACAACGTATCATTAGTATTGTTGGCACACGTAATATTACCAATTATGGACGTAGTTTTTTAAAAACATTAATGACCGATATTGCAAAATACAATCCTATAATTGTTAGCGGTCTTGCTTATGGTGTAGATATTTTAGCACATCAATTAGCTATAGAAAATAATTTACAAACGGTGGCTGTATTAGCACACGGTTTAGATAGAGTTTACCCTAGCAAACATCAAAAAGAAGCACTTAAAATGCAAGAAAATGGCGGTTTAGTAACCGATTTTTGGAGTGGAACCACACCAGAGAGAAACAATTTTGTGAAGAGAAATAGGATAGTTGCTGGTTTATCTAGAGCAACTGTTGTCATTGAATCCGCTGAAAAAGGCGGTTCGTTAATTACTGCTGATATTGCCAATTCGTACAATAGAGATGTGTTTGCATTACCAGGAAGAGTAAGCGATTTATACAGCAAAGGCTGTAATAATTTAATAAAAACAAATAAAGCAGCTTTACTACAATCGGCTAAAGATTTAGCTTATTTATTAAATTGGGAAGAAACCAAACCAAAAGCTATTCAAAAACAATTGTTTGTTGATTTAGATAAAACAGAAGCTCTTATTTATAATTATCTATTAAAAGAAGGCAAACAAACCTTAGATATAATTGCCTTACATAATAATTTACCTATTTATAAAATATCTAGTTTACTTTTAACTTTAGAATTAAAAGGTGTTGTTAGACCTTTACATGGTAAAGTTTTTGAGGCTATTTAATTATAGCCTAATTTATGTAAAATTTCTTGTGGAGTTTCTTTACTTTCTCGATCGTGAAAATTTAATGCTAAATCGGCTCTATTAGTAAAAACACCATCTACTCTATTTTTGTATTCGTTTAATTGTTTGGTTGTATCAAATGTATATGGATGCACTAACATCTTAGATTCGTGAACTAACTTGGTCATCCAACCTGCTGTTAATTCTGCGTAATTATTTGGTTCTCCAGCAATACTAGAACCAATAATATCTACATTATTTTCTATAGCAAAATGAATCGCCTTAGTGTATGCTTCTTGAATATCTCCTTTCATATCAGCTTTCCAAAGCAAAAAACATTTAGGAATGTTAGGTAAATATTTTTCAATGTTAATAATACTTTCTGGCGAGAAGGATTGTAAAATAATACGTGCATTTGTATTTGCTATTGCTACTTTATTTGACTGTGTTTTTATTGTTTTTGGGTTCGCATTAATATTCCAACCCATAATTGAAATAGCTTTAGCTAGAATTAACTCCGTATTTTGTTGTGGATGCTTCGTTTCTATATATAAACCAGGTCTATTTCCATTATCATTTGGATCTTTTTCATATACATAATTTCCGTTCCAAACTCCATGCACCATTTTTTTTTCTGGCAATCCATTTTCTTTTTTTATTCTATTGCCCTCGGCTATCTTAATAACATCTTCTAAAGTCATTATTTTTAGATTAATGAAGCTTTGCTTTGCTCTATCAGGATTTTTAATATTAAACCAAGAACCTGCATCTAAACTTCGTAATTCTTTTAATGTGAACTTATTAATTTCAGCAGCTTCTGTTCGATTAGGAAATACTTTAGCTAAGTTGGTAGTTCTATTTAGTACATTATCATGAAATGCAATTAATACATTATCTTTTGTTAGTTGCACATCTAGCTCTAAATAATCGGCACCAATGTTTCTTGCCCATAAATATGCTGGTTCCGTTTCTTCTGGAGTCCAATAAGTACTTCCACGATGTGCAATAACAATATCTTTTTTTATGTAATTTTGTACTTGTAATGCTTTTTCTGTAATCGTTTTTAATTCCATTTTTGTACTTTGTTTTTGTACATTTTGTTTACACGATATTTGAACCTGTAAAAAAAACAATAGTAAACTTAACTTTAATATTTTCATAGAGATTTCTATTTTTTATGTTGTTTATTTTCAATAACCCAAGTATAACTAATAATTACAATAGATAAAATACAAGCAGCAACGAGTAATTGAAAACTACTATCCCATCCAAATTTAGTAACCAAGTATCCAATTAAAATATTAGCAGTTAAAGCACCACCAAGATACCCAAATAAACCTGTAAATCCAGCAGCAGTTCCAGCGGCATTTTTAGGGACTAAATCTAAGGCCTGTACTCCAATCAACATTACAGGTCCATAAATTAAAAAGCCTACTGCAATTAATGCTAAGTTATCAATCAAAGGGTTTCCTGGTGGATTTTTCCAATATACAATCACTGCAATCATTACTAAAACCATATAAATAATACTTACTGGAGCTCGTTTTCCTTTAAACCATTTATCGCTCATAAAACCAGCTAAAATAGTACCTGGTATTCCTGCCCATTCGTATAAAGAATATGCCCAACCACTTTCTTTAAAGGAAAATCCTTTAACTTTTTCTAAATAAGTTGGTGCCCAATCTAAAATCCCATATCGAACTAGGTAGACAAATATGTTAGCAAACGCAATAAGCCATAATAATTTATTTTTAAATATATATTTTATAAAAATTTCTTTTGCCGAAATTGGTTCGTTTTGATCTACACCATCAATTTCATCAGGATAGTCCTTTTTATAATCTTCAATATCTGGTAAACCAACAGCTGCTGGTCTATCTCTTAAAGTAAGGTAAATTATTACCGCAATAAAAACGGCAACTATGCCTGGTAAATAAAATTTCACACGCCAATCATTAACTATACTCATTCCATAGATAATTAATATTGGCACTAATGCTGCTCCAACATTGTGTGCTGTATTCCAAATAGCCATTTTTGTTCCTCTTTCTCTAATAGAAAACCATTGCACCATAATTCGCCCACTTGGCGGCCAACCCATACCTTGAAACCAACCATTAAGTAATAATAAAAGAAACATTATCATTACAGATGATGTTGCAAATGGAAAAAAACCCATTATTATCATTATTAAACCAGACATAAATAAACCAATAGGCATAAATTTACGTGCATCACTCCTATCGGAAAGATTACCCATTAAAAATTTACTCAACCCATAAGCTATTGAAACACCTGATAATGCAAATCCCAACTCCAATTCTGTATAACCTTGCTCAAGTAAATTAGGCATCGCTAAAGAAAAGTTTTTACGTACTAAATAGTATCCTGCATATCCTACAAATATTCCAAAAAAAACTTGCCAACGCATTTTACTATAAAAGGCATCTACTTTAGCTTTAGGAATCGCTTCTTTTTTTGGTGGTGTTTTAAAAAATTTAAACATGGTATAATTCGCTTAGTAAATAGCCTTTTGCTAAATTATTAAAATTTTCTATTTGTTGTGTTACCCATTTGTCATCATATTCGAACTCATTTGCCATAATTTCAGCAACAATTGGTGCAATTCGAACACTCTCTTTGGCGTCTAAAAATAAAGCTCTTGTTCTGCGAGCTAAAAAATCTTCTACATTTCTAGCACATTCATTTCTAACAGCCCAAACAACTTGTGCTTGTATTATTTGTAATTTTTCGCTAATACAATTCTTTAAATTTGAATTTTCTTTTATTAGTTTATTTATTTCTTTTATATCGGACCCATAAAAATATAAAGGATTAGTAAAATCTACATCCTTTTTATAGCCATGAATTTTTAATTTTTCGGTTACCGATTCCTTCTTTGGTAAGTTAAATTTTTTTGCTATTTTATCGATAACATCTTCACCCATTTCTCGATAAGTAGTCCATTTACCTCCAATAATAGAAACTAAACCAGAGTCAGAAACTATAATTTTATGTTTTCTAGATATTTCTTTAGTTTTTCCATTTACTCCAGTTTTTGGAGCTGCTAAAGGTCTTAAACCAGCAAATACACTTTTCACATCTGCTCTTGTTGGTTTTTTATCTAAATATCTTCCTGCGGTTTCTAAAATAAAATCTACTTCTTTCATAGTAACAACAGGTTCAATCATTGGTTTATCTTTAGGCACATCGGTAGTGCCTAAAATTACTTTATTATGCCAAGGTACGGCAAATAAAACACGACCATCTTTTGTTTTTGGAATCATTAATGCATAGTCCGATTGTAAAAATTCACTATCAATAACAATATGAACTCCTTGACTTGGCTGTACTACTTTTATCGCTTTAGGATTATCTTTCTTAATTATATTATCTACAAAAACACCTGTTGCATTTAAAACAGCTTTTGTTTTAATAATATGATTTTTTCCTGTTTCTCCATCGGTTACTATTACACCTTTAATTTTATTATTTTCTTTAATAAATTCGATAACTTTCATGTAATTTAATGTCGTTCCTCCATTTTCTATACTAGTTTGTGCCAAATTAAGTCCTAATCGTGCATCATCAAATTGTCCATCATGGTACATTATACTTCCACGTAAATTTTTTTTATTTAGGGTTGGTATTTTTTCTAAGGTTGTTTTTTTGGAATACGTTCTTGAATGTCCTAAATTAAATCTACCAGCTAATAAATCATATATAGTTAAACCGATAGTGTAAAATGGCTTGTACCACCAAGTATACGATGGAATTAAAAAAGATTTATTACGCACTAAATGAGGTGCATTTTTAAGTAACAAACCTCTTTCTTTTAAAGCTTCCAATACCAATCTAATATCACCTTGCGCCAAATACCTTACGCCACCATGTGCCAATTTTGTACTTCTACTTGAAGTGCCTATTGTAAAATCATATTGTTCTAATAATAAGGTTTTATAACCTCTTGTAACCGATTCTACTGCTGCGCCTAATCCTGAAGCGCCACCACCAATAATAACAACATCCCAAATTGTATTAGATTTTATTTTTGCAATTAATTTCTCTCTTTTCATTAAAATAATTTACTTACGCCATTTTATATATAATTATTTTACGTATTTTTTAATCTCTTTTAATAAGCAAATAAATTTCATTATCTAATTCTAAATAACCTTGATTGTATACATAAAAATAAGTGTTTCCTGTTTTTGTTGTATAGATTTGTGTAAAAAAGTTAAAATCAAAATTTCGCCCAATAAGTTTAGAGCGTGTTACTTTTGTTTTGCCAGAAATATTTAATTCCGACAAGACTTTGTAATTTTTTCGCAACCTATTATTGGTGTTTCTAATCAAATTTTTACTATCTCTATTTATTTTATTGTTATAGGTATTGCGACAATAATCTGTACAGAATTTTTTGTCAATTCTGCCTTTAAAAGCATCACCACATTCTAAACATTGTTGCTTACTCATAATTTTTAAAAAAATATTTCTTTTTTATTTGTAAAATACAAAACACCTAAAGCCTTATAGTTACTGTAAATTTACATTAATTTATTTAATTACAAACGTTTTTAACCATTTACATCCGAAAGTAAACGTTTACTAACTAGATAAAAATTGAAAGTTGTCCTTAATTTGCACCGTTGAAACGAACTAATGAATTTTAACAAGGGAATAATCCCAAATAATAATGCCTCAATATACAAAGGCAATTTAAATACTTATCTTATGAATACGTTAAGAAACAATGTACAATTAATTGGTCACTTAGGACAAAAACCAGAAATCATTACCTTAGAAAGTGGTAAAAAAATGGCGAGATTTTCGCTTGCCACAAACGACACTTATAAAAATGCTAAAGGAGAAAAGGTAGAAAATACCGATTGGCATAATATAGTAGCGTGGAATAAAACAGCCGAATTGGTGGAAATGTTTTTAGATAAAGGAAAACAAGTAGCAATTTCAGGAAAATTAACTACAAGAACTTGGGATGATAAAGATGGAAATAAAAAATACATTACCGAGATAGTTTGTAAAGAATTATTAATGTTAGATAAGCAATAATATTTCAATTATATTATTATAACAGAAGCCCATGTAAATTACAAGGGCTTCTGTTTTTTTTTGAAAAAGGAATAAAATAAATTAGTAATTCGTTACAATTTTGTAATTTTGAGGTTTTAAAAATCCAAACTAATGGCTAAATTTCATACCGTAAAAATAGAAGAAATAAAACGCGAAACAAAAGATGCAGTTTCTATTGTTTTTGATATTCCAAATCATTTAATAGATGATTTTAATTTTATTCCTGGTCAATATATTACTTTAAAAACCAACCTAAATAATACGGAAATACGTAGAGCTTATTCCATTTGCTCTTCGCCATATGATAATGAAATTAGAGTTGCTGTAAAGCGCGTTGAGAATGGTACTTTTTCCGTTTATGCTACGAGCCAATTACAAGTAGGTGATGAAATTGAAATCGCTTCTCCAGAAGGAAAATTTCTATTAAAAACCAATAGAGATAATGTGAATAATTATTTAGCATTTGCTGCAGGAAGTGGCATTACACCTATTTTAGCAATGATAAAAGATGTTTTAAGTACTGAAGCTAATAGTAAATTTGTACTAGTTTATGGTAATAAAAGTACTTATGAAACTGTATTTTTTGATCAGCTTAATAAGTTGGTTGAATTATATAAAAATCGTTTTTTTGTGCAATTTGTGTATAGTAAAGAACAACCTAAAGATTCCTTATTTGGTAGGATTGATGCTTCAACGGTTAAATATGTTTTAAATCAACATACGGATTTGGTGTTTTCAGACACTTTTCTTTGCGGACCAGAACAAATGATAAATACCGTTTCAGAAACATTAAAAGAACTTGGTTTTAATAAAGAAGCTATTCATTTTGAATTATTTACAGTCCCAAAATCAGCAATTAATAATGAAATTGAGAATGTAAGTTTAGATGGTAATACAGAAATTACGATTTTATTAGATGATGAAGAAACTTCTTTTACTATGGCACAAAAAGACACCATTTTAGACGCTTCTTTAAAAGAGAATTTAGACGCTCCATATTCTTGTCAAGGCGGAATTTGTAGTAGTTGTTTGGCTAAGGTAACTGAAGGAAAAGCAACTATGGCTAATAACACTATTTTAAGTGAAGAGGAACTTGCCGAAGGATTTATATTAACTTGTCAAGCACATCCAACAACGGCAAAAATCACCATTGATTTTGATGATATCTAATTAACTTTAAATACTTACTCAAATATCATTTTTAAAAAAACACCACGAGTTGCCATTTTATCAATCGGACCAGTATACTGGCTTGTAGCATCATTATTATCAGGCACCAATTCGTTTTGCATAGAAAAAACACCTCTTATAGATGGAGAAAATTTAAAATACGGTAAATAGAAATCCACTCCTATTCCAAATTCATACATAAAACTACTTTTTTTCATTCTAAATTCTCCTGAGAGATTATCATCTGGATTTTCTTCGTTATTAGAAAAATTATAATCGTACGATACGCCACCAATTACATAAGGCCTTAAATTATTCAATCTATCGGTACTAAATTTCAATAAGATTGGTAGGTGTAAATAAGTAGATGGTACTTTTCGTAAGCTATCCTTTTTGGTTGTTAAACCGCTACCATTAAAATATAAATTTTTTACATTACTAGATAAACCTGGCTCAAAACGAATGCTTAAATTTTTATGTAAATTACGTTCTGCCATTACACCAATATTAAATCCTAAACCAGCATCTACAACCACTTGTGCATTGGGATACAAAGATTCTTTATATTCTATTACAAAACTCTTATTGGTAACACCTAGGTAATACCCAAAATTCCATGTTTTTTTATCTTCATTTGGTAAGTTTATTATTCTTTCGCTTTGAGAATATATTTTATTTCCTATAAAAAAAGAAAGACATATACTTATAACTAGTAATTTTTTCATTAATTTAATTTGTTTGTTGCTGTATAAATTGTAGCTATACCAAATGCAACAGGATTAGCAATAGCACTATTAAACCCATTATTTAGTAAAATATTGTTAAACGCATTTCCATAAGGAAATTTTGCTGCCGATTCTGGCAAATAATTATAGGCTTTTTTGTCTTTTGAAAATAAACCACCAATTGTTGGAATTACATACTTAGAATAAAATTTAAATAATTGTTTCATCGGAAATTTTTGAGGTTGCGAAGTCTCTAAAACTACAAAAACGCCTTCTGGTTTTAAAACGCGATGAATTTCTTGCAAACCTTTATCTAAATCTTCGAAATTACGAACACCAAAACCGACCGTTATAGCATCAAAACTAGCATCTTTAAATGGTAATTTTTCTGAATCACCTAATACCATGGTAATCTTATTTTCTAATTTTTTTGATTTTACTTTTTTAATACCAACATCTAACATTCCTTTAGATATATCTAAACCTGTAATTTTTGCTTTATCAACAGTAGCTAAGATTATTGCTAAATCTCCTGTTCCTGTAGCGATATCTAATATCTTTTTATTTTCTATAGTTACTGTATGGTTTCTCACTATTTTAACTACTTTTTTACGCCAAGCAATATCTAAACCAAAAGTTAAAATTCTGTTTAATAAATCATACTTTGAAGAAACTTCATCAAACATTTTAGTTACTTGTTCTTTTTTTCCTAAATTAGAATTTTTATAAGGAGTAACTACTTTTTTTGTCATTTTTAAAATTTTGACAAAGATAAAAAGAAACCTCCAAAAATGGTTGTAAAATCAAATTTTATAAAATAATTAGCCATTCACTTGACAACGCCTATCTTGATGTTGTACCTTTGCAGACAATTTTAAATTAAAAACGCACTTTTAACCTATGAAATTATCTAGATTTATATTTGAGTTGCCCGAAGAATTAACGGCAAAACATCCAGCAAATAACCGAGATGAATCTCGATTAATGGTTATAAACCGAAAAACAGGAACTATTGAGCATAAAATGTTTAAAGACATGATAAATTACTTTGACGAAGGTGATGTGATGCTTTTTAATAATACTAAAGTGTTTCCTGCACGTTTATTTGGTAATAAAGAAAAAACTGGCGCTCGAATTGAAGTGTTTTTATTGAGAGAATTAAATGCTGAAACACGCCTTTGGGATGTTTTAGTAGATCCTGCTAGAAAAATAAGAATTGGTAATAAATTGTTTTTTGGTGATGACGATAGTTTGGTTGCTGAAGTTATAGACAATACAACCTCAAGAGGTAGAACTTTACGCTTTTTATACGATGGTTCTTACGAAGAATTTCGTAAAAAACTATCTGAATTAGGAGAAACACCATTACCAAAATATATAGATAGAGATTTAGAACCTGAGGATAAAGATCGTTTTCAAACCATCTTTGCAAAGCACGAAGGTGCTGTATTTCCTCCAACTGCAGGGATGCATTTTTCTAAACACTTATTAAAAAGGTTAGAAATAAAAGGGATCGATCTTGCCGAAGTAACTTTACATATTGGCTTAGGTACTTTTCAACCAGTAGAAGTGGAAGATTTATTAAAACACAAAACCGATTCAGAAAAAATATATGTTACAGCAGAAACTGCTGATTTAGTTAATAAAGCTAAAGGTAATAAAAAACGAATTTGTGCGGTAGGCACAACAGTAATGCGAACTATTGAAAGTTCGGTTTCGGCTTATAATTTGCTAAAACCTTACGAAGGATGGACCAATAAATTTCTTTTTCCACCACACAAATTTAGTATTGCAAATTGTATGATTTCTAATTTTCATCCGCCAAAGTCAACATTAATGATGTCGGTTGCCGCTTTTACTGGATTAGATTTATTACACGAAGCTTATCAAATAGCTATCAAAGAAAAATATAATTTCTTAGCTTATGGTGATGCTATGTTAATTATTTAAACAATATGTATACGCACATAAAAGCCGCAACAATTTACATTGTTGCGGCTTTTTTATATCCTAAGTTCTTAAAATTAGGTTTTTGGAGGTCTTAGAACCATTGACTCCAAGGTATTCTAATCAATACAAATGCCAAAGCCAAACCATACCAAATAATTATGGTTTTGAACTTAGCCGCATCGGTAGTTTTCTTTTTATGTTTAGAAAAACCAATAGTAATAAATATAATTGCCAATAGCATCATTATTGGATGCTCTACTGCTAATAAGCGCAAAGTACCATCTTTCATAACAACACCCATACCATCTGCTTTAATTACTTTATAAACTGGAGACATAAAATACCAGCCAAATCCAATTATTAATTGAATATGTGATACTATTAAAGTAAATAAGGCCAAACGTAAATTGGTGTCTTTATATTCTTTTTTTGCGTTAATAATTGCACTTATTACTGTAAATATCAAAAGAGCTACTACCAAGTATGCCCAATAAGAATGTACCATTTTCATCATAATAATATTTGTTTTTTAGTTAGTATTAATTTTGTAAAGATACCAAAATATTAAATCATTTTCAAATAATTGATTTCTTGTTTTGTTAAGGATCTGTGAAAACCACGTGGTAAGTTTCTTTTAGTTAAACCTGCAAAAACAACTCTATCAAGTTTTATTACATGATAACCAAAATGTGCGAATATTTTTCGTACAATACGGTTTCTACCTGAATGAATTTCAATACCAATTTCTGTTTTTGGTTCATTATCAATATACGAAATTTTATCTACAAATACCATTTTCCCTTCCAATACAAAATTAGCAGCTATTTTTTGTAAGTCATTCATTTTTAATTTTTTATCTAAACTTGCATGGTATAATTTACGTACATTATGTTTTGGATGTGTTAGTTTTTTGGTCATTTCGCCATCATTGGTAAATAACAACAAACCGGTAGTTTGCCTATCTAATCTTCCAACAGGATAAATGCGTTCTTTAGTAGCATTGGCAATTAAATCCATTACCGTTTTTCTACCACGTTCATCATCCATTGTGGTGATGTAATTTTTGGGTTTATTTAATAAAACATACTGTTTTGTCTCAGGAGTAAGTCGCTGTCCATCAAAACGAACAACATCATTAGGCTGTACTTTATATCCCATTTCGGTAATGGTTTTTCCGTTAACCGATGCGCTTCCTGTACCAATATACATATCGGCTTCTCTACGAGAACAAATACCTGCATTAGCAATGTATTTATTTAACCTAATGCCATCAGAAGATTTCTTTTCCTCTTGATTTTCTGTAGGTTTTTTCTTATAGTGTTTTATCGTATTTGGGTTAATTCGGTAATTTTTATCTTTTGGATTTCCAAATTTTTTCTCTTTACCAGAAGTAGATTTTGATTTTTGAGATTTGTTTTTTGGAGAACGAGATGTGCTTTTAGAAGCTTGTCGTCCTCTCGACGAGTTTTTATTTTGTGACATTTTTTAAGTTTTTATTTTTTTATAAAAGAGGTTAATTATACGTTTTTAGTAATACTGTTTGCAATTTCTTGCATTGCTTCTTTAGTAAAGTTTTCTTTTTTAGAAAATTGAATATCTTCCATGGCTTGCAATGGTATTAAGTGCACATGAACATGCGGCACTTCTAAACCAATAATACTCATGCCGATACGTTTACACGGAATTGTTTTTTCTAAAGCCAACGCTATTTTTTTAGAAAAAGTAAATAACTTATTATAAGTGTTTTCATCCAAATCAAACAATTTATTCACTTCCTTTTTAGGCACAACCAATGTATGTCCTTTTGCGTTGGGGTTTACATCTAAAAACGCAATAAAATCAGCATCTTCAGCAATTTTAAAACAAGGAATTTCTCCTTTAATTATTTTAGTAAAAATAGATGCCATTATCTAGAGATATTAATTATTTCTAATTTCATTATTCCTGCAGGAACAGTTATCTCAGCAATATCACCAACTTTTTTACCTAGTAAACCTTTACCAATTGGTGAATTTATAGATATTTTTCCATTTTTAATATCGGTCATTGCATCCGCTACAAGCATATATTCAAATTCCATTTTATTATCAATATTCTTGATTTTAACTTTTGATAAAGCCAATACTTTAGTCAAATCTAATTTTGATTCGTCTATTAAACGTGCGTTTGCAACCACGTTTTTTAATTGTGCAATTTTAAATTCTAAATGTGATTGCTCTTCTTTTGCTGCATGATATTCTGCATTTTCACTCAAATCTCCTTTATCTCTTGCTTCGGCAATATCTTTAGTAACACGTGGTCTGTCTACTTGTTCAAATTGCTCTAATTCTGCTCTTAATTCTTTTAAGCCTTCTTTCGTATAATAAGATACTTTACTCATAATCTTTTAAATTTAATAATAACTAGTAGCCATTTAACATAAAAATCTCAAATCCATATTGTTAGTGGATTGAGATTTAAAATGCAAATATACTATATTATTATAAAAAAAGAAGTGTAAAACGAAAAAACAGCCTTTAAAAAGCTGTTTTTTTATAATTTATTCTTTAATTAATTTTTGTATTCCAAATGCGCCATCTACGCTATTGGTAATTTTAATTACATAAATACCTCGTTCAAGGTTAGAAATATGTAAAGAATTGTGTGTATCGGTTAAATCTATCGTTTTTACTTTTCTTGCTAAAACATCAAAAATTTCCATTTTAGCATTATCTAAATTACTTGGTAAAACAACATTTAAAATAGCATTGGAAGGGTTTGGATACATAGCAAATTGTAACTGTTTCTGGTTTCCTAAACCTAAAACTGAATTTAGCACAGTTGTACCTTTGTTATTCCCACCGTGATAAGCTAAGGAAGTACTTGCAGTGCCTCCTCTTGCCCAAATTACAGAAATAGAAGCTGGTAAATTTACAAAAACATAATCATTAGTTTCGCCCGTATTTAAAGCTCTTGTAGCTATAATAGTACGTTGCATACCTGTTACTATATTTGAAGAAATTGTCCAATCTTGGTTTGCATCAATACTTGGCGCACTTTGTCCTGTTAAAAATCTATCGGTCATACCAGAAGATTCAAAAACAAAAGCATCTGGTGTACTACTCATACTGGAGCCTCCAAAACCAACTGCCAACCATCTATCCGAAGGCCCTGTTAAAGTAAGGGTAACATCCGAAGCATTAGTTTCAACTTGTACTGCCATTTGCAGGCCCGAAGTGTTGCTTAAAACAACTGTTCCTGTAGTGTGAGTTTGTGCCGTTAATGTAAAAATACCTAGTAACAAACTAAGTAATAATAAAGTAATTTTTTGCATATTTTAAGGTTTTAAAAGTTTAATTATTTCTATATTTTTATTTTGAATAGCATAATCTAATGCTGTTTTTTTATTAGCATCTTTTAAGTTTAAATTTGGTTTTAAAGCCATTATCATGGTAACAATTTCTTTATTATTAAAAATACAAGCATAGTGTAATGCCGTTGTGCCTTTTTGATCCGAAATTATCGGATTAGCTCCGTGGTTTAATAATAGTTTAACAATATCTTTATTTCCTTTATATGTTGCTGCCATCATTGCAGTTCCCATAGGGCTTAAAATATTAACATCTGCTTTTTGGGTTAATAAATACATAACAATATCTTTATTATTAGCATAACTTGCTAAAATCAATGGTGTAAATCCAGCGTCGTTTTTAGTGTTAATTAGTTGGTTATCTGTTTTAATAACCTTTTCCATTAAAGGAATAGAGCCTTCTCTTGCAATATCAAAAATAGTTTCTTGTGATAAAAATACTATTGAATACAAAAGAAGAATACCTGTAATTATTTTTTTCATTATTTACAGTAATATAATAATTTTAGTGATTTATTATAAATTTAACACTCTTTATATAAAGTTATCGTTTTAAAAAGAGAGAAAATGTTCCTAATAGTTTACTTTTACACATATGAAATATCTAGTTTCTTTATTGTTTTTACTCTACTTTTCATCTTGTGATAGCGATACTGTGGACACTTCTTTTTTGCCAAATGTACCTGTAAATGTGCAAATTAATTTGAATTTGCCAGAATATCAAAATCTACTCATTGGTGGTGGATTTTCTTATGCAAATGGCGGCATTCGAGGGCTTATTATTTATAATTCAGGCTTAGGCTATGTTGCTTTTGATAGAGCTTGCCCGCATATTACACTACAAACCTGTTCTACTATGGATGTCGAAAGTATCTTTATGGTTTGTCCTTGTGATAATGAACGTTTTCAAATTAATGATGGCGCTCCTGAAAATGGTAACATTTTACAGGCAGCACGCTATTATAATGTTACCAAAAGCGGTAATATTTTAACTATTTCTAGTTAATTATTTTACATAATCTTTACAAACATCGGTGATTGTAGCCTCTAAACTTTCAAATGTAAAAGGTAAAGAATCAATAATTTTAGCAGAAGAATATGTGTACTTACTTAAAGATGCACTAGCGGAATGCTTTGTAATTAATGGCGTTTTTCTGGTAAAAAAACTTTTAATACTTTCTAATCGCCAAGCAATAGTACTTAGTGTTTTGGTTACTTTTATAGTTGGCCTTTTTTTAGTAAATGCATCGGTAATTTTAAAAAATACATTTTTAAAAGAACTGTTTTCAGAAACTAAAATAAATCGTTCGTTTTTTATATCACTTTCCATCAATAAAGTCATTATTTTGACTACATCTTTCACGCCAACAAAACCCGTAATTCCTTCGGTATAAAATTTAAAACCAGTATAAAATTTGGTAAACAATTCTCCTGGACCGTTTTGCCAAAAACCCGATCCTAAAATAACACCTGGGTTTACAATGACTACTTCTAAACCTTCTTGAGTAGCACGCCAAACTTCCATTTCGGCACCATATTTTGTTATGGCGTAACCGTAATTATTCGTTTCAGTATTCCATTCGTTAGTTTCATCAATAAGTGTGTTATTTAGGTTTTTTTCTATAGTAGCAATAGAACTTACAAAACAAAATTTAGTGATATTATTTGCTAAAGAAAGATTCACCATATTGGCTGTTCCTTCAATATTGATATGGCGCATTTTTTTGTAATCTCGCTTATCAAAAGATACGATTGCGGCACAATGATACACATGAGTAACGTCTATAAAAACTTTTTCAAGTGCTGGCACATCGGTAACATCGGCTTCTAGCCATTCAATTTTTTGAAATAATTTTTCATAAGTATCCGTATAATAACTAAATACTTTTTTAACAACTTTTAAATTGCTGTTTTTTCTATGAATAGCTCTTATTTTATCTTCTTTTAAAGCTAATTGATACAATAAATGCGAGCCTACCAAACCTGTGCCTCCTGTTACTAAAATCATTTGGCTAAAATACAAAAAGGAAGAGAGTTAATATTGATGCTCATAAAAATAATTTCAACGTAAAAAAATAGTGTTTTGGAAAGGTGCAAGTATTATTTTTTGAGTCTTTAATTTCAACTTAGCTAACCCGTATTGGATAATTTTGTTTTACGATTATATATACGTAGTTGCGGACTTTAAACACTATAAATTTCGGTTTAAAACTAAACTTTATAAAAGATACTAACTTTGAATTTAGCACTAAAACTGCAATTACCGTATATATTTTGTTATGCACCGATTTTGATAATTTTTTTATTGAATATATTTCCTTTTTTTGTCATAATTCTAACAAAATATATTCCTTTTTTAGTATTAGATAAATCTATTGTACTTCTATTTGTTTGTAAAATAATTTTACCTAAAAGGTCATAAATAATTACTTTTTTTAACTTGTTATTGCTATTAGTTCCAATATTTAAAATGTCTTTTATAGGATTTGGATAGATTAAGAAGTCATTTTCTATATTTGTATCTTCTATCACCAATGCTTCACATTCATCTTCAGTTTCAACAAAGTTACTATTACTATCAATAGTTAGCCAATTTGTTTGGCTATACTGAGCGTCATCTACATAAATACAAGTTAAATTTGGTGAACCTAATGTATTAAATTGTGTTATAATTGTGTTATTACCATTTCTTAAATCTATTGATGTAAGAGTTTGATTATTTATACAGGCTATCCTTTCAATATTTAAGTTTGATGTGAAATCTAAATTATTCAATACATTATTTATACAACCAAAATATTTTAAATTACTCAAGTAGGTTAGACTTATACTTGATAGATTATTACTACTAATTTGTAACTTCTCTAAATTCACATTATTAGCACTAGAAATAAATGTACTTATATAATTATTGTAACATATTATTCTTTTCAATAAATGATTATTACTTATGTCTAAAGATGTTAAATCATTATTTTCACAACTCAATTCTCTTAATTGTAAATTTTGGCTAATATTTAAATTAGTTAAGTGATTATTAAAACAATATAATTCTTCTAAAGCTGTAAAATCTTCAATACCTGTTAAATCATAAATATTACAATCGTAATGTACAGCGTCTAATATTGTGATGTTTTCTATATCACTTGTTAATATTTGCCCATCATAATTCCCTAAAGTGTCTATGCCATTTTGTATAAGTATATATTCAAAGCAAAAATCTGGTATTGCAGTATATTGGGCTTGTACAGGCCCAATATTTGCAATAAATAATACTATTAGTATTTTAATTATTTTCATTTTTATAAATTGTTTTTTGGATTTTATTTCCATTTATTGTCGTCTTTTCAATAAAATGATATTTATTATTTTCTAAATTTTGCTCTAAATTAGGGTCAGATGCTTCTTGATTATTAAATTCTCTTTGATTTGAATATGGACTACCTAAATTCTCTTTTGAGATTGTTGTAACTCTTCTAAACGATACAGTTTCACAAGCCATCCAACTATTGTGATAAGCATCACTAAATTTAACAATCCCAATAGAGAGGTTTGATAAATAATCATAAGCATCAATGTTAAAATCATTAACATCTAGAAATAAAGGGTCTATTTGATTAATTTTAAGAACTCTAAATCTCCCTTGGTCTACAACATATGGTAAATCATTTTTAGAAAAACTAAAATCTAAATCAGAAGACATAAATCCAAACTCATAATCAAACCCTGGTTGAAAATAATTAAAAAAGGTACCATCTCTCCATTTGCATTCTTCCGCTGTACCATCACCATTATCTGTAATAGTACTGTTTTCGTCTGAAACAGTTGTAACATATTTAGATTTATATGGTTCATATAAAGAAGGCATATTCGTTGTTCTTTGCATAATATTTGGGTCATTTAGAATCGTTTCTCTCATTTTAATTCCTTGACCAGTAGTTAATTCAGCTCTTACAAAGTTAGGGTTAGTTACATAAGACATTACGTTTCTAAAACTAGCATCAATATATGGCGTTCCGGTTTGGTCAACAATATCTGGATGTTCCAAATAAGTTATAACATCGTTTTCTATATCATAACAATAGTTTTCTGTTCCACGATAAAAAGAAGCAGGTGTGTCTGTAACCTCATCACCAGCAGTGTCTGCATTATAGTCTAGGATGTTGTTAATATCTCTTGTTACATTTTCAGCTATAGGATACAAATTTGAGCCTGGTGCATTTGGTGGCCAAAATCTAGGTGTATTTAATTCATCTCTCGTTTCTATTGTTTCATCAGCTGTACAAAGAGTATTATTAATGCAATAATCTGTGCTTGAAGTTGAATAACAGGTAGTTGTATATCTTGTGCCTCTAAAAGTATGTAGCAATCCTGCTAAATGCCCCATTTCGTGTATGAAAGTTACACTTTCTCCATTAGTAAAAACTGGTCCATAAATA
>CAZOQL010000002.1:0-10730 GCA_964582005.1 uncultured Flavobacteriaceae bacterium
ATTTGCCCAAATTAATGATATAATAGTAGCTCCAAATAGAAGCATACCTGCTTTACTTCCTGTTTTTACAAATTTCTGAAAAGGTGTTAATAGTATGTTTTTTATCATTTTTAAATAGTTAAATTATTATTTTTTCTCCCATATATACCATTTTGAAACCTTCTTCAATTCCTGTCACACAACCTGAAGCTGGTATAATTTTAAGGTCTTCATTTTTTAATTTTACAAACAATGGAACAAGGTTTTCATTTACTTTTGTTTGCATAATGAGTTCTTCAAAATGTATTTGAGATTTGATTTCAATTTCATTAATAGTTGGATATTTTCGAACAATTGCAGCTAATTTTATAAAATCATCGGTATGTGAAAATAAACCTTCTTTTGGGATGTTTTTTTGGTCTATACTTTCTTCGGGTGTAATTAATCTAAAACTACCGTGTTCTCCAAATTGTTCTTTAAACTTTGTTATACAATGGCTGTTAACATCTGTATTTCCTGTTAAAGCCATAAGGTAACCTATATCATTTAATTCAATATTGTTTTCTAATTCGTCTGAAAAAACATTTTCATTAATAGCTTCAATACCTAACTTGGTTGCTGCATTAATATTGTTTGAATTGGAATCAACCAGCACAACATGTCTGTTATTTTTATTTAAATAACTTGCTATAATTCGTGAAAATTCACCAGCACCTACAATTAAAATTCCGTTAGATTTATTTAAATATACTTTTAGTAGCTTAGCTACAATACGTGCTGTTGTTGCATTTAATAAAACAGTTCCTAAAACTATCATAAACACTAATGGTGTTATTAATTCGGCACCAGCAACACCATTTTTAACTAATTTTAAACCAAATAAAGAGGCAATACCTGCAGCAACAATTCCTCTTGGTCCAACCCAACTAATAAATAGCTTTTCATTTAATGTAAAAGAAGATCTATAAGTGCTTAAAAACACACCAATTGGTCTTATTAAAAATACAACTACGCCAAAAAGGAGTAACGTATTCCAATTATAAATTGCTTCTAAATCGGATATGTTTATGTTTGCAGATAGTAATATAAATAAAATAGAGATTAATAATACACTTAAAGACTCTTTAAAATGTAATAATTCTTTCAGATTTGGTAAGCCTATATTACCCATTACCATTCCCATTACTACAACTGCTAGTAAACCTGATTCATGTGCAAAGTAATCTGCCAAAACAAAATCTGCCATAACTGCAGCTAAGGCAAATACGTTTAGTAAATAATGGGGAATTAATTTCTTTTTTATGACATAGGTTAAAGCGTGTGCAAATACAAAACCTAAAGCTGTACCAAAAAATACAATTTTACTAAACTCTATCAAAGCAGTTTTAGTAAACGTATGTGCTTCTTCTACACTTATAAATTCAAAAACTAAAACGGCAACTAAGGCTCCAATTGGGTCAATAAGAATACCTTCCCATTTTAATACTGCTGAAACATCTCTTTTTAAAGGTACATTTCTTAAGATTGGTGAGATTACTGTTGGTCCTGTTACAATAATTAAAGCCGAAAATAGAAAAGAAATTTCCCAACTGGTATTAAAAATATAATGTACTGCAATACCAGCACCAAAAAAAGTGATAATAGATCCTAAAGTAATTAATCGCGTAATAACCGACCCTACATTTTTAATTTCCTTAAACTTTAAAGTTAAACTACCTTCAAATAGAATAATACCAATAGATAAGGACACAAAGTAATATAGGCTTTGTCCTGGAAATAAACCTTTAGTGCCATTCCAAACTGGTTCAATCCATTTGGAGCCATCTTCGGTAAGTAATGTTGCTATTGGACCTACCAATAAGCCGATTAACAATAAAGGTAAGATTGCTGGTATTTTAAAACGCCATGCAAACCATTGTGCTAATATTCCTAAAATAAGTACGCCTGCTAATTCTATCATTTAATTAGTATTACATATTAATTTTTTATTCAAAATTTTGATATATAAATACTAAAAACATTTTTCGTTTTTAGTCACCACTAAAATAGTTGATTTTATTATCAATAACTCTAAAATTTATGATGAATACTTAATTGTACTTGTCCTTTACTTAAACTATTGGTAGTCTGCTCCATATAGCCAAGTTGCATCCTTAGTTTATCTGTAATACTATAGCCAATAGCACCATAAGTTCTATTAACGGCAAAGATTTCAACCATATTACCATTGCCAATATTTCGTTCTCCATTTAAAAATATTTCATTATAAAATGATAAGTAAGTTGCTCCCTTTGTTAATTCTTTTTTATTTAAAGGAATTGTTAAAAAGAGGTTATATCGATAACGTGTTCTAAAGTCTTGATTTTCGATAAAGCGTTGTTCATATCTAAATCTGTGCTTTAAATTAACTCGAGTACTTATTTTTTGAGGTATTACAATTTCTTGATAAATACGACTTTCTGCTTTTGTGTTATCACTATCTCCATATGTTCCTGAAGTAATATGTCCGTAACCTAAAGCAAATTTTATATTTACATTTTTCGGTTTATATGTTACTGCTCCTCTTAATAAGAGTTGTTGAAGGTCGCCAATTGCATTCCAATTTCTATATTGCACATCTCCTTGAAGTCCAAATTGACTTTCTTTTATATTTGTATTCCAAAGGTACATATACCAAGCGCCTACTTTATTTTCATCTACTTGGGCATTTATTTTTGAAGGTGAGAAAGTAAGAAGTATAAATAATATGAGTAAGGATATTTTTTTCATTAAAGATTAAGTTTATTAAGTGTGATAATTTTAGTTATAGTTAATTAGATAGTGATGTATAAAAAGTTTTTTTCTTACGAGGTTACTTTTTATAATTGAGCCTCGGTAAATGATAATTTTATAAATAGTATAAAGTTATAAGGTTTTGAAACCTTATAACTTTATTGTAGTTAGGGCTAAACATATTGTAATGAAGTAACTTATATAATAATTAGTGTTTTCATTGCAAAAATTTAGCTAAAAAATGTTTAATTATTTAGATTCATTTACTATTCTACCATTTAATGGTTGAATAGGTCTGAAGTTACTATCCATAATTTTTGAAAATTGCTCAATTTGTGCTTTTGATGCAGTTAATGGCGTTTTTAATAAATGCCAATTTACTACTTCGGAGCAAGGTGGTGTTGTTAAAGAGCCTTGGTAGTTAAAATAGCTTTTATTTTTAGGGAATAAACTTAAAAGGTCCATCATGTCTTCAGATTTGTATGTTCCTTTTGTTTTAGGAAATTTGTCTAAATATTTTGTTAATAATGGATTTTCTTTTCCTTCTTCAAACATAACACCTAATACAGCAAATTCAGAAGCCGAATGTTGGTGTACAAAATGTACTTCTATTGGGTAATATTTACCATCTATAGTGTGTTCGCTTTTTGTATGGTAGTGAAATTGTAATAATTTATAATCTTTACCATTTAAGTTAACTACATTATCACCAGAAATATTAAATTGAACTGTATGTGAATTGTTAATTATATCAACTTTAGACTTACCATAATTAAATTTTGGTGCAACCAAATTATTTTCACTAGAAACATTTTTGGTTACAATATTTATAGGTGATTGTACTTTCCCATTACAATCGGCAAAACCATCACATAAGTTGTTCCAATTTTCAGGACCATTTTCTCCCGTATGATGTGACCACTTTACGTCTTTACAATCTTTTTTGACAACTTTCTGTTCTTCTTGCTTTGTTTTGTTCTGCTCTTCCTTACTATCTTTTTTTGCATTACAAGATGTAATGAATGTTAGTACTAGTGCAATTGCTACTAAATTTAATGCGTGTTTCATTTTTTTTGATTTTAATTATTAGTGTTATTATTATTATTATTATTGAATTTTATAGGTTGTATGCGGTAAATATTTTATTTTTCTATTGCTGTTTATAAATTAAACTAAATTCTTTAATTTTAAAGTAATAAACGAGCAAGGAACTTCTCTAATGACCTTTTTGGTTACGCTTCCTAATAAAAAACTACTTAAAGTTGCAATTCCAGAAGTACCCATTATATTTAAATCTATTTTATGTTTTGAGATTGCTTTGCGTATTTTTGCTGCAGGATCACCTCCTTTTATTTCTTTTACCCAATTTACATCTTTTAAATTGAACTTTTTAATAAATAAATCAAAATCAGTATGATGGTCTAATTTTTTTCTTTCATTCTCTTCATCCCATTCTTTACTTGATGTGAGCGCGGTTGGATAGTTTATTTTATAAGCATTAAAAATGATTAATTTTGCGTTTAATTTTTGTGCTAAGTATATGGCGTTTTTTAAAGTGCGTTTTGATGCTTTCGAAAAATCTACAGGGCAAAGTATATTTTTTATAGTTGGCGAACTATTATTTTTAATAACCCAAACTGGTTTTTCACTTTTTCGTATAATTTTTTCAGCAGTAGTTCCTAATTGAAATGCTTCATTTTCTGCTTTATCACCAGCACCAATAAGTATCACATTTGCATTTATATTGTTTGCTAATTGTATTATTTTTTCGGAAAGATTGCCGTATTCTATAATTGGTTTAGCAATTTCAACACCTTGATTAGTAATATTCTTTTCAACTTCTGTTAATTGTTTTGATACGGTATCGTTAAGCAACAATCTTACTTTTTCACTTTTAATGTCATCTGGTAATACGTGAATTAAGGTAATTTTGGATTTAAATATTTTAGCAAAAGCAATGGCATTTTTTACCATATTATTAGATGATTCACTAAAATCTGTAGCTAAGATTATATTCTTTATTAGTTTCATTTTATATATATAAATTTATTTAATCATTTTAAATACTAGTTCTTGATAGAATTTTGAAATTGCATCGTCATTCTTTTTAATGTCCGTTAATGCAGGTAAATGTTTTGAATAAAAACGTTGTTGATGTGAGCCTTCTGCAACTGTAGAAATAAGCATATGTGGATATTCAAATTTCGAATTTATCTCTAAAATTAAATTTGCAATTCTATTTACTACATTTTTATAGGTTTCAAAACATCCTTTTTTATTCTTTTCATCTACATCCTTGGTGTGATATGCTTTTACAGATTCTGTTATGATTATTTTGTTTAATAATATTTCATTAACATAAGAAATAGCTTTATCTTCTAATACTGGAGTAGTTAAAACAGCTATAGATCTTTTGAGTTTTTCTTCAGGTGAATCAATATTTATAGTTACTAAAACTAATCGACACTCTATCCAACTCCAATACCAGTTTGTTAAATATACCAATAAAGTATGTTTGCTTTTAAAATAACGATAAATAGAACTTTCAGGAGAATTAATTTTAATACTCAGCTTTTTAAAAGTAAATTTTTCAAAACCTAACTCATCAATCAACACGATACTATTGGAAATAATACTATTTCCTAAATCAGATGTGTCGGGATTCTTTATATATAAATTCGAATTGACACTTATCTTTATGTGTAAACCATTCATTATTTGATAGGTATTTGTACAAAGATAATAGTATTACTATCACATACGCAAATAAAATCACTATTATTAAAATAAAATCACTTGCGACTTGCTATTAAAAAATCAATAAATTAGATTTTACTTCTATGATAAGTTATTACGTATTTGAAACAATAAGTTTTGCAGTAGTTGTACTTGCTCCTTTTCCACCAAGTTTCGTTTCTAAATCGTAATAGTTTAAAAATATTTTTTCTCGATTTTCTTCATTTAAAATATTTTTCAATTCGTTCTCTAAACGTTTTTCATTAAAATCGTTTTGTATAAGTTCGGTTACTGCTTCCTTATCTAAAATTAAGTTAACTAAAGAAATAAATTTTAAGGTAATGATACGTTTCGCAATCTGATACGATATATTACTACCTTTATAGCAGACTACTTGTGGCACTTTAAATAAAGCAGTTTCTAAGGTAGCTGTGCCTGAAGTAACTAATGCAGCTGTAGATACATTTAATAAATCATAGGTATTATTGTTTACAAATTTTACGTTTTTACCATTAATAAATGTTTTATAAAAGGCAAGTTCTTGACTTGGTGCACCAGCGATAACAAATTGATAATCGGTAAATTTACTAACCATTTGTAGCATTACCGATAACATTTTGGTGATTTCTTGCTTTCTACTTCCTGGTAAAAGGGCGATAATTGGTTTGTCACTTAACTGGTATTTTTTTATAAACGCTGTTTCATTAATTTGCTTTCTTTCCGCAATAGCATCAATTAAAGGATGACCAACAAAATGCACTTTAAAGTTATGTTTTTCATAAAAATCTTTTGCCATAGGTAATATTACATACATATGATCTATATCTCTTTTTATTTTTGCTACTCTACTAGCTCTACTTGCCCATACTTGTGGTGAAATATAGTAATTAGTTTTAAAATTTTCTTGTTTTGCCCATTTAGCAATACGTAAATTAAAACCAGAATAATCAATAAAAATAATTGCATCAGGTTTAAATTGAGCGATATCTTTTTTACAGAAAGCAATATTTTTAAAAATAGTGGGAATATTGACTAGAACTTCCACAAAACCCATAAAGGCTAATTCTTTATAATGTTTTACTAGAGTACCGCCAACAGCTTGCATTAAATCGCCACCCCAAAAGCGGATGTTTGCATTAACATCTTCTTTGTACAATGCTTTCATTAGGTTAGATGCGTGTAAATCACCCGATGCTTCGCCGGCTATAATGTAGTATTTCATATGTTTACATAAATAAAGTAATAGATATGGCAATTGCTATAACAAAAGTTGCTATCATAACACCACGCGCTTTATAATCTTCCTTTCGTTTAATGAAAACAAAAAAAGCTAGTGCATTTGGCATAACCGAATAGGCTAAAATGGTACCTAACATATCTTCTTCGGCTATTAATTTTTTAACAAATTTCATACTAAAATGATTAAAAACTTGTGTGTAAAAGTAAAAACCTATTGCGGTTGCTATAAAACCAATTAAAACACCTGTAAAAATATCTTTTTTTAGGTTTCCTTTCTTTTTCTTATTTTGTAAATGATTCATATTTTTTTGTTTAAAACCAGCTGTTTAAATTTTGTATAAAATGATGCGCCGTTAAATCAAATTGTACAGGAACAATGGAAATATAGTCATTTGCTAAAGCAAATTCATCGGTATCTTCACCTTTATCTAAATTCACAAATTTACCTGTTAGCCAATAGTATTCTTTACCTTGTGGATTACTTCTTTTATCAAATTCTTCTACCCAATTTGCTCTTGCTTGACGGCAGATTTTGATCCCTTTAAATTCCGCTATTTTAGGAAAATTTACATTCAAAACAATCCCATCGGGTAAACCTTCTTTTAAAACTTGTAAAGTGATTTTTTTAATGTGTTTTTCTAATACAGAAAAATCAGCATTCCAATTATAATCTAATAAGGAAAACCCGATTGCAGGTATTCCTTCAATACCAGCTTCAACAGCAGCACTCATTGTGCCAGAATACACAACATTTATCGAAGAATTAGAACCGTGATTTACTCCTGAAACGCATATGTCGGGTTTGCGATTTAAAATTTCATTAACGGCAATTTTCACACAATCGGCTGGTGTGCCAGAACAAGAATACTCTATTTGATTTCCTTCATCAATAGTGATAGGATTACAAGTTAAAATAGCATCAATTGTGATGGCGTGCCCTTTACCACTTTGCGGACTATCTGGTGCAATGACAATAACATCACCAATTTCGTTCATTACTTTAATTAAAGTTCTAATGCCTGGTGCTGTAATACCATCATCATTGGTTACTAATATTAAAGGTCTTTGTGTTTTATTCATTATTTTAGTCTTTGGTCTTTGGTTCTAATGAAGAAGTGTAAATATAGAACTATTTTTCTATCCAATTATTTTTTGTTTTATGCAAAAATGCATGTATCAAATCTTTCATTTTTCTATCTAATTTTGCACACAAAACTTCTTCTTTCCCTAAATAAATAAACATAAAAATATATTTTTCGGAGATATGCTCATATAAAAATGGTTTGTTTATGCGATATACCTCACGCATTAATCTTTTTATACGATTGCGGTCTACGGCTAGTTTAAAATTACGTTTAGAAACCGATACACTAGCTTGAATTGGCAAAGAAGATTCGTGTTCTAATTGTAAATAAATTAATCGTAACGGAAAAATAGATATAGCCTTACCATCTTCAAACAATTGTTTGATGAGTTTGCGGCTTTTTAACTTTTCTTGTTTAGTATAAGTAAAATTCATTACTGCAAAGGTATTTAAAAATCTGTTTGTAGCATTTAAATGCAGTATTAAAACAATATTTTAATATAGTTTAACAATGTTTTCACATTTATGTTTCGAAAATCTATTTGGTAGTAGTAATTTTGTACTTTATAAAAAAAGCTTTGATTAAAGAAATTATTTTTACAATATTATGGAGTTTTTCACCATTTGGTGAAGCTAAAGTTGGTATTCCATATGGAATGCATCATAATTTAAACATTTATTTAGTATTTGTAATTGCAGTAGTTTCAAATATTTTAGTTTTCCCATTTATGATGTTTTTTCTTGATAAAATAAATAAACGTTTATTAAAATGGCGTTTTTATAAAAAAAAAGCCATCTGGATTGCTAAAAGAGCAAAAGCAGGATCCGCTGAAAAAATAAAAAAGTATGGTTTCTGGGGTTTACTATTTTTTGTGATGCTACCTATTCCAGGAACAGGTGTTTATGCTGGTAGTATAGCAACATATATATTTAAAATAGAACGTAAAAAAGCATTTTTAACAAACGCAATTGGTATTACTATTTCGTCTGTAATTATATGGATTGCTTCTTATTATTCTATAATAGTAAACTGAGGTTAGTATAATAAGTTATTGGTAATACCAAATTAAAAATAAAATTTGTGATAAATAAATTGAATTACTTTTCACTTAATTTGGTGTCGTAAAAATATTTAAAATTAAAAATATTTTTAGATTTAAAACAAGTATCTTTGAACCAAACAAAAAAAGGATACCAATGGCACAAGATTTATTTCAAGCACCCGATTATTTTAATTTGGATGAATTGTTTACCGAAGAACATAAATTAATACGTGATTCCGCTCGTGAATGGGTTAAAAGAGACGTTTCTCCAATTATAGAAGAAGCTTGTCAAAAAGCGGAATTCCCTAGTCAGATTATTAAAGGTTTGGCAGAAATTGGCGGTTTTGGCGCATATATTCCAGAGCAATATGGTGGCGCAGGATTAGATCAGATTAGTTACGGTTTAATAATGCAAGAACTTGAACGTGGCGATTCAGGTGTTCGATCTACAGCATCAGTGCAAACATCTTTAGTAATGTATCCTATTTTTAAGTATGGTAATGAAGCACAAAAAATGAAGTATTTACCAAAATTAGCTTCGGGTGAATTTATAGGTTGTTTTGGTTTGACCGAACCAGATCACGGTTCAAACCCAAGCGGTATGGTAACTAATTTTAAAGATATGGGCGACCATTATTTGTTGAATGGTGCAAAAATGTGGATATCTAATTCTCCTTTTGCTGATATTGCCGTAGTTTGGGCAAAAAATGAAGAAGGAAGAATACACGGTTTAATTGTAGAACGTGATATGGAAGGTTTTTCAACACCAACTACCCATAATAAATGGTCATTAAGAGCAAGTACAACAGGTGAATTAATTTTTGACAATGTCAAAGTGCCTAAAGAAAATTTATTACCAAACAAATCAGGTTTAGGCGCGCCGTTAGGCTGTTTAGATTCTGCTCGTTATGGTATTGCTTGGGGCGCAATTGGTGCAGCAATGGATTGTTATGATACCGCTTTACGATATGCTAAAGAGAGAATTCAATTTGGGAAACCAATAGCATCTTTTCAATTACAGCAAAAAAAGTTAGCCGAAATGATTACCGAAATAACCAAAGCACAATTATTAACTTGGCGTTTAGGAACTTTACGTAATGAAGACAAAGCAACATCGGCTCAAATATCTATGGCAAAACGAAATAATGTAGATATGGCTTTAAAAATTGCTCGTGAAGCAAGGCAGGTTTTGGGCGCCATGGGAATTACTGGAGAATATTCTATAATGCGACATATGATGAATTTAGAAAGTGTCATTACCTATGAAGGTACACACGATATACATTTGTTAATTACAGGTTTGGATATTACAGGAATCTCTGCTTTTAAATAAAAACTACTTTAAAAGCTCTTTAAAAAAGTAAAAGAAAAGTTTCTTCCTGGAGCACTTATTGAAGAAGCAAATTCTTTATAATGTTGATCAAAAATATTATCAATATTCAAGATAAATTTTATTTTTTTTGTGAAATTATAGCTTGCGTTATAATTTAAAGTCTGCCAAGCAGGATTGCCCAGATCATACAATCCTGTAATTTCATTAATAGGTGTTTGTTCTATATTATCAATTCCTTCTAGAATATTATAGTCTACCAATTTCTTTTTTGCGCTAAATTTAAAACTCAGGTTGGTTTCCCATTTTTTATTAGAGTAACCAAACTCTAACATGCCAAATAAAGGTGGAATAGAAGATAAAGGATCTTCCGTATCGTAAGCTCTTCCTTTCGTATAGGTAAAGGAAGCTTTACCATTAAAATAAGTGGTTATTTTTCCATTAAAACTTAAAGTTGCTCCGTAAATATAAGCAGTTCCTTTATTTACATTAGCAATAGTTTGTACAATTTCATTATCATAATTTATGGTAGTAACGCCATTTAAAG
>CAZOQL010000002.1:10830-54628 GCA_964582005.1 uncultured Flavobacteriaceae bacterium
TCTTGTCTGTAATTAAGATACCAAGCAGAACTTATATAAGAACTTCCGCCATCAGGATACCTTGTTTGTACCACAAAATCGGTATCAAAACCTACTATTTCATTACCAATAACTTGTAGTTTTTTTCCTTTGGATGTTGAGCTAACATCGTTATAGGTAAACTCAGTTCCATAAGAAAAAATACGTTTATTGGTTTTTGAAATTGGCGCTTCAAAATCGGCATTAATACTATATACAGAAACTTCTTCCTTACGAATAGAACGATTTAAGCTAGTAAACTTTCGTTGTACCCTAGATTCTTTTAGGTTTTGGTATGCTATGGTAATTATACCATTTTTTAACCAATTGTAATTGGGGTTTATTTTTAATTGTGAGGATCCTAAAATTCGTTCTTGTGGACCATAATACCATTCGGCAAATTTCAAATCTCCGTTAGAACGTTGCATCAATCTATCAAATCGAGGAATGTCTGAGGATTTACTATATTGTAAATTAAACATAATATCCGATTGCTTAGCTAAAGGAATATATATTTTTTGTAAAAAATCTACTTGCTTAAAACCGCTGTTTTTTTGTGTTTCAGGATTGTTGTTTTCTACAGCATTGGTAGTATAAAAATCAGCAGTATTGTTGGAGTAATCATTTTGTAAGCCCCAAGTAGTAAAACCGTGTTTTCTGTTTTTACCCATTTTTAAATCGCCAAATTTACTATACGATAAACTAGTGAAACTAGCCATTTTTTTAGCTTGTACTTCGGCAGCAATATTATATGAAAACTCATCATTCACAGTGCTATAGCGAGTTAAAAAAGAAGGTTTTATTTTAAATTTATCGTTGGGTTTTGGTTGCTTAGTAATGTAATGAATCACACCGCCAAGTGCATCGGAACCATAAATAACCGATGACGGACCAAACACAATTTCGGTGCGTTCTAACATGTTTGGAGATATAGAAATAGAATTTTGTAAATGCCCTTTACGATAAATAGCATTATTCATTCGTACGCCATCTACTACTAGCAAAACCCTATTAGCTTCCATACCTCTAAGCACAGGACTTCCGCCACCAAATTGAGATTTTTGCACTTTTATACCAGGTATTTCGGCAAGCATATCTGCCGCAGTTTGTGGCGTGGATTGCTGTATCTCTTTTAAGGAATACGTTGCTATTTCTTGTGCAATTCTGCTTCGTTTTACGGCTTTTTTACTAGCGGATAAAAAAACTAATTCTAAATCATTCTTTTTTGGAGTAAGAAAAACTGTAGTTGGTATATTATTTTTTGAACTACTATACTTAGTATAAGAAAGATGTTTAAAATAGATAATTTCGTGGTTAGCAAATGCAGTTATATCTATTTCGCCATCTAAATTAGAAATACTATGTTTGGTATTTGATTTTGTATGTACCGAAACATTAGAAATAGGCTCGTTGGTATTTTTATCTAAAAGGATAATTTTTTGCGCGGAAGCCAAACTGGTCATAAACAATAAAAGGATAAAAATTCTTTTCAAAACAAATAAGTTATATTGGTTTTCTAGAATTAAACAATCCTTTGTAATAAAGAGGTTGCTAGATTCTAATTATTTAAATATCGTTTGTAAAATTGCCAACGATTTCGGTTTTTTAAAACCAGGCAAATGTAAGGTAAAATATTGAATAAGCACCTCTAATAAACCTTGTCTAGAACTTGTATTTAATTCCATTTTTGATATAGCATCAAAATCAATGCCGATAATAGATTTGAAGTGTATTAAATTAGCACCAGAAATAGAATAATTTAAAGGTTTGTGAATCGAAAAACTACCTTCTTGTAGATTGAAAAAAGTATCTGTTTCTTTTGGTTTATTGGGATAAAACCCTAAATACTTGGTTAGATTTAGTAAGAATAGAATATGAAAATTGGCTATTTTATCGTTTGTATCTAACCAAACAAATGCAGTTTCTAAATAGTGAAATAAGGCTATATTTTCTTCTTCTTCTAATAATACAGAACTTAAAACCTCCGTTAAAAACATGCCAATACTACTTTTATAAATATTAGTAGGAATAGAGTGAAATGGCAAATAAACACGAGCTTCTTTAATGTAATTTAAAATTCCTTTATTGTTGTGATTTGCAATAATTTCTAAAAGCGTTAAGGCTTGGAAATAAGCAGGTTTTAATTTTCCTTTCTTTGTTTTAAAAATACCTTTTAGTAAATAAGATTTTACGCCTTTTAGGGTATAACATTTTACAATAAGACTAGAATCTTGAAATTTTACACTACTTAAAACTATTACTTTTGTTGTTTCTATCATTATTAATTAATAATAGCGACTTTAGTTATAGAAGTTTCACTTTTATCAGGTAAAGTAAGTAAAATAATATATACGCCGGAAGCAACCTTACTACCAGCTAAATTAGTTTTGTTCCAAATTACTTTACCACCTTTTAATTCTGTTCCTTCAATCACATTGGTTTCGTGAACCAAATAACCAGCACTATCTAAAATTTTAACATTTGTTCTTCTTGGTAAATGTGTGCCATTTCTCCCATCAATAGTAATGAATTCATTATTTTTTGTTGATGGATTTGGGTATGCATACGTTTCACCTAAGGTTTCTCCAAAAGGAGCTACATTATTATTATAGACAACAATACCTTTTGCAGTTGCAAAGTACACTTTGCCTGTACTATCATCTACTCGAATTTTAAAAATTTGATTACTAGGTAACGGTGAATTACTTTTATTAAAAATTTGCAAGGTTTTTTGACCACTAGGGTTTGTTCCTAAAACACCACTATTATTTGTACCAAACCATTTGTTATCGGCACCATCAATGGCAATGGTATTTATATGTTGTTCACCTAGCAATACTTGACCTTGCCCGCCATCGGTACCACCTTCTAATGAGATTATTATTGGTTTTGCTACATAATTATCCGCATCAAAAACTCCCGAAACATTATCAAATCGCACAAGTCCTTTTATAGTACCAATCCAAATTCTATTGTTTTTATCTACGGCAATTGCTTTTACTTTATTAGAAGGTAATTCTCCTTTATTTGCAGTTGTGGTAAGTGCCTTTTTTTTGCTTCCGTTTTTATTAATTACCAAAGCGCCATAGTCACGCGAAGTAATCCATTTATTATCGTAATTATCAATAACTATTTCGCCCAAACCGTGACCAGCACTTGTAATTATGTCTTCAATACTATAGCTAAGCCAGGTGTTATTGGTTTTTAATTGTTTTATTTGTTCGGTTGCCCAGCCATTTGCAACCCAAAGATTGCCTTCTTTATCATAGGCAGATCCGCCAATTAAAAATTGATCGTTTCCAAAAATCCATGTTTCTAAACCACTATTAGCATCGGTTAAAATTGTGTCAACTTGATCATCGATAACTCGAAGTACACCATCTCCATAAGAACTTAAATAAGCATTATTTTCGTTATCTTGATCTATGGTTATGTCTACTAAACTTAAAACGCCTTCAATTTCTGTGTAAGGCGTATTTATCCAATTGGTGCCATTAAAATGAGAAAACCCCTTTCTTTGGTTTGCAAATAACCAAGATAAAGTATAACCTCCATAAACCACCCAAAGATGATTGTTTTGAACCTCAATAGAAAACGGACTATTAAATAAAGGGCCATCAGGATGAATTTCTTGATAAGTAGTATTTGAATTTTCTTTGCTTAAAATGCCAAATTTTTTTGTAGCTAAATATGAGGTGTTATTGTGATAAAAGGAATTGTTTAACTCAAAATTATAAGCTAAAGTAGTATTTGCTATAATAGGAGTAAATGCGGTATTAAAAAAATAGGCTTTATCGGTTAAAGTAGCACTCAAATGACTTGACGAAGCGTTAAGGTTATTAATGTTTTGCGGAAAAGTAAATCTATTGACTAATGTATTTGGTAAGGTAACTTGATAGAGAATGTTATTTTTTGCGGCATACAATTGGTTATTGAAATGTTGTATTGCTGTAAAATTACCTAAAAACACACCTTGTGGTTGTGTCCAATTATTAAAGTCAATTAGATTCGTGTTATTTATATCGGCGTGGTAAATACCATTTTCGGTAGCTGCATAAATACGGTTATTAAACATTTCTGTCTGTTTTATATTTACTGTTGTTGAACCATTGCCAATATAAAAAGTATCGCCAAATTCTAGATTTTCAATATTGTATTCTAAAATTGCAAATGCTGTTGCAATATAAATAATGGAAGCATTTCCATTACCAGCAATATGATTTATTTTTTTAGACCCTGTGATAGTTAGTCGTTCCACATCGTTAGAGATATGAATACTGCCATCTTCTTTTACGACTTCAATAAGTCCAGTTTCATAGCCAATGACTAGGCGTTTGTAGGTTTCATTGTAAAATAGACTAGTAGTGGTGTTTCCAGAAAGTCCATGTACCGATGATAATTTGGTGTTTTCTTGTGTTGTAATGTTATAAATAAAAATGGCATTATCTGCAACAGCATAGATGTTATCACCCGATATCACAAAGTCTTTTACGTTATTGTAGGAATAGAAATCTTCCCAATTATCGCTATAATCTACTTGTGAAAATAGGCAGATTGACATAAAAATAAATAAGAAAACAAGTGATTTTTTCATAGAAGTTAAGTAATGTAATTGAATAACGTTAGCTATTGTTTTTTATTTTTTAAGTTGGTCTAAATTTCGTTCTACATATTGCATAATAACAATATCTGGTTTTTCTTTACGGATTATTTCTTTGTCAAATTTGTATGACCAAATATAGGTACATTCACCAAAAGTTTGATTTAAATATTGTTTTAAAGCAGTTCCAAAAGAATCTCTAAATACTAATATTTTCTGTTTTTTAGTATTGTTTTTGAAAAAAGATGTTGCAATTTTAATGGGGTTATGTTGCGCTTTTTTTATGGTATCTATTTCAATAGGTTGCTTGAGTTGTAAAGTTACTATAGTGTCTTTTTTCGTGTAATTTATCATCGTACCAATATCTCCAATTCGAAATATAGTATCTAATTTATATTCTGCTAAAGTTTTTTTCTGAATGCTTGGAAAGTCTTTTTGAATTTCATCTATCAAAGTTTGGTATGCATAAAAAGCACCTAAATTATCCCAGTGTGAATCTAGCTTATGATATAATCTATTTTGTTGTTTTTTTTGTGGAAATTGTTCTCCTAAATCTAGGAGATTAAAATTGATTTCTTTTTGTAAATAGGTAATGAGTTGCTCTTTTTGTGTAGTTGTTTCTGGAAATGTAAAAGGTAAATTCTCACGATATACACTGTGTTTATTTGGTGCAACGGCTACATAAAAGGCAATATTCCGTGCTTCTAGCCATTGTTTTCTTTCGATTATTTTCGCCTTAATAGTTGCTAGTTCAGATTTAGTAAATAAGACAAATCCTAAGCTTTTATTTACGACATTATTAACGCTATTTCCTAAAAATAAGAAGCCATTTTTACCTATGACAACTTTGGATGGTAAAGGAGTTTCGTTTAATTTTCGATGTTTTATATGTATGTAACTATTTGATAATGTATTTTTTAATCCAAAATCATCGGTATAGTATTTTTTTAGTTGCTTAATAAATGCTTTAGGATTTTTTAAAGTTTTAATATTAGGAAAAGTAGTTTTTGTACGATTCTCAGTGTTTGAACTAGAACCTTCTAGATTAAAGATACTCACTAAAGTTGGCGAGACAATAACTAATAGAAATAGTACTATTAATAATTTATTGGTATGTAGTTTGTCAGAATGCATTAAAATCTAAAATAGATAAAAGGATTATAAGAATCTACTGCAATATACATAGTTGAAATTATAAATATACATAGTAAAAAAATAATTTTTAGATAGGTAAATAAAGGTTTATTTTTTGTATTGTTCGAAATCAGATTATATATTGGTAATGAAAAAACAATCCCTAAACTTAAGGCAAGTAAAAATTCTTTTGTTATGTAGTAAGGTAGAAATGAAACGTCTGGATTAGAACTAAAATTAAATAGGATTTTAATAAAAGTAAATGCATCGGTTAAATTAGTCGATCTAAAGAAAACCCAAGCAATTATAACTACTAAGAGTGTGTAAATATGCCTAAATAAATTTGGCATTTTCTCTAAAAATTTAGCAAATCCCAATCTTTCTATAATAAGGAATGCTCCGTGAAATAACCCCCAAAAAACAAAATTCCAACTTGCTCCGTGCCACAAACCAGTAACTAAAAATACAAGGATTAAATTTACATAAGTACGTAAATTACTTTTTCTATTTCCGCCAAGCGAAATGTAAACATAATCTCTAAACCAAGTGGAAAGAGAAATGTGCCAACGCCTCCAAAATTCACGAATGGATTTAGAAATATATGGGTAATTAAAGTTTTCTAAAAATTCAAATCCAAACATTTTACCCAAACCTATTGCCATATCCGAATAACCCGAAAAATCAAAATAAATTTGTAAGCTATACGCTATAATACCAACCCAAGCTGCGGTTGTGGATAAATTATCGGTTGAAACAGCAAAAATACTATCCGCCACAAAGGCTACATTGTTTGCAATAATCATTTTTTTTGCAAGACCTATAATAAATCGTTCTACACCTTCGCTAAACTGTTTGCTATTTTGAGTACGAGATATTAATTGTTGTTGAATGTCTTTATAACGTACAATTGGTCCTGCAATTAATTGTGGAAAAAGCGTTACATACGTAGCGAAATTAATGAAATTTCTATTTGCTTTTACTTCATTTCTATACACATCAATGGTGTAAGACATGGTTTGAAATGTATAAAAACTAATACCTAACGGCAATGCTATATTTGGTAAATTTTGCCAATTTACACTAGTAGAGCCTATAAATTCTAAAAAAGAATAGTAATTTTCAAAAGCAAAGGTAGCGTACTTAAAGTAAAATAAAAAAGATAAATTTGCAATAATAGATAATGCTAACCCTTGTTTTTTATACCCTTTTTCGATAATTAGTGCCGCAAAAAAATCAATTATTGTAGAGCTTATAATTAATAATACTAATTCTTTTTCGCCAAAAGTGTAAAAAGTTAGACTTACTAATAATAGAACCGTATTTTTTAGTTTTTTAGGCGTAAAAAAATAAACTATTAAAACTAAGGGAAGAAAAAAAAATAAAAAAATGGCGCTACTAAAAAGCATACAAAAAATAAAAGTATTTTAGCAAATATAACAATAAAGATGGGAATCGAAATAGAAAGAAAATTTTTAGTTTTAAATACAGATTTTAAAACAGAAAGTTATAGGAAAATAACAATAAAACAAGGTTTTTTAAATACACATAAAAAACGTACGGTTCGCATTAGAATTACTAATGACACCGCATTTTTGACCATAAAAGGAAAGTCGAATAAAAGTGGTACAACTCGTTTTGAATGGGAAAAAAAAATAGATATTAAAGAGGCGAAAAATTTATTACTTCTTTGTGAAAAAGGAATTATTGAAAAAACACGTTATTTAGTAAAAAATGGCAAGCATACTTTTGAAGTAGATGAGTTTTATGGTAATCATACGAATTTAATTATTGCAGAAGTAGAGCTTGATAATGAAAACGAATCCTTTGAAAAACCAAGTTGGTTAGGTAGAGAAGTAACAGGTGATAAGCAATATTACAATTCGGTTTTGAGTAAAAAAAAGTAACTATATTTTACCTAAATATTGTTTTGGCGTGGTACCAAATTTCTTTTTAAAAGCAGCAATAAAATGACTAGAAGTACTATAGCCAATTAGGGCACTTATCTCTGTAACATTATATTTTTTAGTTTCTAATAATTTTATAGAATAATCTAATTTATAATCTAATAAAAAATTAAAAACGGTCTCGCCATAAATATGCTTAAACCCATCTTTCAATTTCTTTAAAGTTAAGCCTATTTCATTAGCTAATTCATTTAAAGATGGAGGTTCTGCCATACGGTCAATAATAATTTCTTTGGCTTTTTTTATTTTTGCAACGTTGTCTTCATCTTCTAAAAATGGACATTTTTCGGCATCTCCTTCGGTTAGGTTAAAATATAAACTAAGGAGCTCGTATACTTTACCTTTGGTGTATAATTTCTCTAAAGATGCGTGTAAATTATATTTAAAAATATGGTTTAAAACCACCATTTCGCCAGGTGATAAATCTTTAGCAGAGTAATATTTTTTTTCTTGATTTTCATCTTTTAAAAAAGTGATGTATTTAGCGAACTCTGAAAAGAAAGAATGAAATTTTGTAATAGAAATTAATATAGTAATAATTTTAGATTTTGGTAAAATATCTAAATTAATGGGTAAATTTTGCTGCGGATTAAAAATAACTAGAGATTTATTTTCTAAAATATCAATAGTGTATTTGCCATTGTTAAAAATTAATTTTCCATCACCTTCCAAACAAAAAAAGAGCTGTATGTATTTGTTACTTACCTCTTTAATGAAAGTTTGCTTTTCATTTGCGTTATTTTGAAATTTTAAAAGAAAAAAACCATCCTCTAATTGGGTATCTTTAAAGGTATTTTCATCGTTGTTTTTCATAGTTAAGAGTTGTTTTTTAATAGAGTCTATTTAAATTTCACTTTAAAACAGGCAAATGTACTGCTTTTTATTTAATTAATAAATTTAGTTTTTTTATCGTTGTTTTCTTTTTTGCTTTCGTAAATATAATATGTAATAAAACCTAAAAATAAAATAGTAATTATTATTATCTCAATCCAATGCTCTATAGGATGTGCCCAAATTTCTTTAAACAAATTCCATCTTCCTAAAATTTCGACAACATTCCAAAAAATTATTAATCCAGTCTTCTATGAATTATCAAAATTTTAAATTGTTTGGTTTTCCAGTTAGTTATAATTAAAAAAATAAAAACAGGTGTTATAATTTATTTTCCTTAAATTTATACTTTCTTAAATTAAAAACAAAATAAAATGTTATCAACTACCATTCAAAAAGCGTTAAATGATCAAATTAGTATTGAAGCAGAATCTTCACAAATATATTTAGCGATGGCTTCGTGGGCGGAAGTTCAAGGTTTAAGCGGTGTAGCTTCTTTTATGTATGCGCAATCTGATGAAGAAAGAGATCATATGTTAAAATTAGTTCGCTACATAAATGAAAGAGGCGGACACGCTAAGATATCAAAAATTGTAGCACCATCTGTAGAATTTGGTTCTTTTAAAGAAATGTTTAAAACCTTATTTAAACACGAAGTATTTGTATCTAAAAGTATAAATGTTTTAGTAGATATATCTTTACAGGAAAAAGATTATGCTACGCATAATTTCTTACAATGGTATGTTGCTGAGCAAATTGAAGAAGAATCTCAAGCAAGAACGATTTTAGATAAAATAAACTTAATCGGAAACGAAAAAAGTGGTCTTTATTTATTTGATAATGACATTAAACAATTTATAGTGAGGAATCCTTCTAATTAAAAAACGCTATTTTTTTAGATGTTAAAACTTACCGAATAAATAATTATTTTAATTATTATAATTTTTTTAATAATAAGTTATTAAAAAATTACTTTAAATTGAATTTGTATCTTTCTGCGATAGTATTAAATTTTATATAGTTATTTTATTACTAATTATTTTTCTATTTTTGCAATAAATAATTGTAAAACACTAATATCAAGCACTTTAATACCAATAGTTATAATTTTATTTATTTTGATATTATTAATCCTTATAGAGGTGTTTTTTATTCACACAACTTGATTTTATTCTAATTAGAATAAATATCTTTGCCTTATATTTATTTAGACTAATTAAAAATAAAAACATAATGTGTAAGGATATTGTCTTAACTATAAGTTTTTTTCTGTTATTCAATTTTATTTTTGCTCAAAAAATTAAAAAAGATAGTATAAAAACGAACCACTTAGACGAAGTAGTCATAACTGGTCAATACTCAAAACAATCGGTTAAAAAATCAGTTTTTGATGTTACCGTTATAAATAGAAAAACCATAGAGCAAAATGCCGCAAATAATTTAGCAGATTTATTAAATCAAACATTAAATATTCGAATAACACCTAATGCTAGTGAAGGAAAATCAGCCATTAGTTTATTTGGTTTAGATGGGCAATATTTTAAAATATTACAAGATGGTATTCCTATGGTTAGTGAAGATGGTTTTGGTAATAATATTGATTTAACCCAAGTAAATTTAGAAAATGTAAAGCAAATTGAAATTGTTGAAGGTTCTATGGGAGTTTCTTATGGTGCAAATGCAGTTTCGGGAATCATAAATATCATCACCAAAACAGGTTCTAAAGATACATGGAATATAAGTGTTGCAATACAAGAAGAAACTGCTGGTAATGAATACGAATGGTGGAATAAAGGAAGGCACATTCAAAACTTTAATATAGCACATAATATAAACGAAAATTTGTATGTAAATGCAACGATATCTAGAGATCATTTTACAGGTTTTTTAAATGATCGAGGAGGGAAAAATCATTTTTTATTAGATGGAAAAAGAGGTCACGAATGGTTGCCAAAAGAACAACTTACCACAAATGGAGTTGTGCGATATGCTAAAAATAATTTTAGTATAACCTATAAAATGGGTTTCTATAAATCGTTATTAAATAGATATGACAAAAAAATTGAAGAAAGAAATAATGCATTAACTGGCGAAGTAGATATTATTGCGCCAGAAGATAAAGACTTTGTTACCAACAGAATGACACATGATATTGTTGTAAATACCAAAATTAAAAACAAACTAAACTTCAATTTTTATGCTGCCTACCAAGAGCAAACCAAAAAAGTGAGACGTGTAATTTACGATCTACATACAAGAGAATCTGACAAGGCTTCGTATAAAGATTACCTTTTTAGAAAGACCTATTTTTCTAAAGCTACTATAAATAATTTTACAACAAATAAGTCCTATGATTTTGAAGTAGGCTTAGAATTTAATGCCGAAGATGGTTTTGGTTCAGCTGTTTCAAGTATTATAAATACCGTTGATATAAGTGAGAAATTATCCAATTTTGATGTGTTTGTTACTAGTGAGTACGAAGTTAATAAAAATTTAAAATTTAAACCTGGCGTTCGTTATTCCCTACAATCGTTATTTAAAAATCAATTACAATATTCTTTGAGCACGCGATATTTACTTAAAAATAATTTTGAATTACGAAATGTTATTGGGAGTTCATATAGAACACCAAGTTTCGATGAATTATTCACTTATTTTGTAGATTCAAACCACAACGTTACAGGGAATGAAAACTTACTGCCAGAAAGAAGTTATTCTATTTTTACACATCTAAAAAAAGCAACTTACTTTAAAAATGGAAAATTAATTAACAAACTTAAGTTTGGTTTTGTAAATGTAAAAGATAAAATAGATTTAGCAGTATCGGCTACAGAACCTATACTTGCTTACCAATATCTTAATGTGAATAACCATCGTTCATTGGATTATTCTTTAGAGAATAGTTTGCATTATAAAGATGTAAGGTTTCAATTAAATACTACTCTTTTAGGAATTGCGCAGTACTTAAATAATCCTCAAGATATAAACGATTATGTGTATACATTTCTTTTCAATTCCTCTTTAGGCTATAATGTAGCTAAAATAAACACTAATTTTTTAGTAACCTATAAATATAACGGAGAACAATTTGGGTATGTCTTAGATACTAATGACGAGTACATTAAAAATAAATTAGACAGTTATAGTTGGCTAGATGCTTCTGTAAAAACAACATTTTTTAAGAATAAATTAGAAACTACCATTGGCGCTCGTAATTTAACTAATGTAACAAGAGTCCAATCTTCGGTTAGTAATAATAGCGGAGGACAACATGCAACAAATACAGGTAGTTTTCTATTAGGATATGGTCGCTCTTACTTTGTTAAATTAAAATACAATTTAGATATTTAAAATTATGAAAACAATAAAAAACATATTTAAACTAAGTATTATTTTTTTATTACTGATTAGTTGTAGTGAAGAAGATTCTTACCCAGAAAGAGCATATATCGTAGCCGAAGCAGTTGTAGAACCTAATATTGGTGGTCCAAATCAGCCAAACCAAGTTTATTTTAACTTTAGTTCGAATACTCAAACTGCTGTACAAAGAGACTCGTGGGATTTGCGTTTTTATAGTGGCGATGAATTTAGAGTTTCCTTAAATACATCGGTTTATATGGCGACAAAGCAATTAGATTTTATCGATTTAAACCTAGTAAATACTACCACAGTTCAAAGCCTTTTCAATACAGTAGCAACAGGTACTTTTAATGCAAATAATGTAGCATATGTAGATGATTTTGATGGCGATATATTAAATACGGCTATTGCCGAAGTAAGTGATCTAGATTCAGAAAACAAAGTATATCTTTTAAATTTAGGTTATGAAGTAGGAACGGATACACCATCACCAGGAAGTGTCGCTGTTGCTGGAAATCATAGAGGTTGGAAAAAAATTAGAGTTTTAAAAGAAAATGACAATTATAAGCTACAATATGCAGATCTAGACGATACAACTTTCCAAGAAGTAATAGTAACAAAAGAGATAGACTATAACTTTACATTTTTTAGTCTTAATACACATGCAATAGTAGATGTAGAGCCTGAAAAATTGCAATGGGATATGTGCTTTACCGTTTTTACAAACGAAATATCAGGTTTTGGCACTTACGGTTATACTGATTTTATTACTACTAATAACCTACAAAATGTAGAAACTTATTCCGTAAATGATGCTGATTTTGATTTTGAAACCTTCATTAAAGCAGACATTGTAACAAGTGAATTTATAAGTTCACAAAGAGCCATTGGTAATTCTTGGCGTATTGGTGGCGGACCTGGAGTTTCACCACAAGTTAAGAATGACATTTTCTATATTCTTAAAGATGCGGAAGGATTATTTTACAAATTAAAATTTTCAACACTCACAAATACAACTGGAGAACGTGGTTTTCCACAATTTCAATATTCAATAATAAACTTACAATAACAATTAATAAAACAAGACACGATGAAAACAAAATTACTTTTTATACTTTTTATTGCAACATTTTTAACAATGGGTTCGCAAACAACAGTAAGTACATCCATGGGTGCAAGTTATGCCAATACGGTATTTTATAAGTTAGGTACACAAACCGAAACTACATTTCCTGCAAACTCTTGGGATATGGCTTTTTTAAGAACAAGTTCTTATGCTTTTGATTTAAGAACCAATGACCACAATGGTATTGAAGTTTTTGAAGCCAGTAATAATATTGCCGATTGGGGAACAATTGTTATAGCAAATGTAGGATCTTGGACGCAATTAAGAAATAGTTATACAGAATGGGGCGATGGCGCATTAAGTAATGGTTCAGCTACATATGGCTTTGGAGAATATAATGCAGCTACACATCACGTAGATGGTACTGTAATATTTGTTTTAAAATATGCTAATGGTGATTGGGTAAAGTTTATTAACGAAAGTTTTTTTGGCGGCTATACGTTTAAATATTCAAAATGGGATACGACAAACTCTGTATGGTTGGCAGATCAAACCTTTACGATTCCAAATACAAATAATGCAAACAATAGATACAATTATTTTTCTTTTCAAAACGAACAAGAAGTAGTTGCTGAACCTGCAATTACAGATTGGGATTTTGTATTCACTAAATATGCTAAAGATTATTATGGTAACGGAACAGTTTATTATACCGTAACAGGCGTTTTACACAATAGTACCGTAGAAATTGCTGAAAATCAAAATGAAGCAGACACAGATCCATTACCTGCATTATCTGCTTTAACTTTTTCTGATGAAATTAACACCATAGGTGACGATTGGAAACATTATAGTGGTGGATTTACTGTAGATAATGAAACTCGTTTTTATGTAAAATATGCCGATGATACTATTTATAGAATGTGGTTTACGTCATTTACTGGTGGAAGTACAGGCGATATTACTTTCCAATTTGAAAACGTTACTTCGGCTTTAGGTTTTGAAGAGCTTACTAAAGATTTTTCTTTTGGAATGTATCCAAACCCAAGTTTAGATAAGCAAATAACTATAGTTTATGATAGTAATAATGCGACTAATAATCAAATAGCTATATATAATATTCAAGGGCAAGAGGTTTACCAGAAACAATTAACAAACAATAGCGGGTTTTATAACCAAACCTTAGATTTAAATAACTTATCAAGTGGTATCTATGTGGTAAAAGTAAACTCAGGTAATAACTCAATTACAAAAAAATTAATTTTAAAATAGGCTTAAAAACACAAAATAATGAAAAAAACACATATACTAATAATATTATTTTTTATAAGCATAATTAATAATGCGCAGAGTTTTCAAAATACAGATTTAGGATTGCCAAATTTATCAGCATCTGTTACAGCATTAGGAGATGCAGATAATGATGACGATTTAGATATCTATATTTCTGGATTAAATACAAGTTCTAATTTAGAAGGTGGATTATATATTTACGATGCAGGTGTCTATACACTATCAACAACGTCCAATTTACCAATGGTAACATTTGGTTCTGCTCGTTGGGGAGATATTGATAACGATAACGATTTAGATATTTTAATTCAAGGTTATGATGACAATACGGGCTCTGGATTAACCGATGTTTATGCAAACAATAATGATGGAACTTTTACAGCATTAAGCCTAGGTTTACCACCATCTTATTTAGGAGAAATTGCTTTAGCAGATATTAATAATGATAACTTTTTAGATATTGCGGTTACAGGCATAGAAACAGATACTTGGCAAAATATTACCAAAATATATACTAGCAATCAAGACAATACATTTTCTGAGTTGACAGCGCTTTCATTACCAGGTATGAATTTTGGTAGAATTAAATTTGCAGATTATGATAATGATGGTTTTCAGGATTTTGTATTAAGTGGTTGGAGCACTGTAATAAATGATTTCTATACAGCTGTTTATAGCAACAATCAAGACGGAACTTTTACCAAAGAAACAGGCATTACCCTATTCCAATCGTGGTTAGGAGATACCGAATGGGTAGATTATAATGCAGATGGTAATGTAGATTTATTAATTTCAGGTACTGGCGGAAACGGAACAGAAAGACATACTGATATGTACAAAAATAATGGTGACGGAACCTTTACAAATATAAATGCTGGTTTTACAGGCGTATCTCATAGTTCATTAGAATATGCTGACTTTGATGCTGATGGAGATATCGATATAATAGTTATTGGTGTAACAACTGCAAGTGATTTTATTTATAACTTATATAATAATGATGGTAATGATGTTTTCTCATTAAGTAATGCCGTATTAGCAGGTGCAAATTATGGTGATGCTGATGCTGGAGATATTAATAATGATGGCAAAATGGACGTTATAATTACAGGAGCAGATAGTAACGGGATTGCTGCTACAGATTCATTCATAAACAATACAAGTACCGCTAGTTTAGAGGATGTATTGCTTAGTTCAATTGTAATCTATCCTAATCCATCAATAAATAAAATAATACATATAGATTTTAAAAATAGTTTTGAAGAACATAATCTTAAAATATATACACCAGATGGGAAAGTTGTTTTTGAAAAAGAAATAAAAAGTAAAACGATTGATTTATCTTCTTTAACAAAAGATGTTTATATTTTACAATTCACATCAGATAATAATACAATAACAAAAAAAATAATTTTAAAATAAAAAGTTCAAACCCATAGATGGTTCTGTTAAATGCCATTTATATTGAATTTAGTTAATGTCTGGCAATTAATTTTGCCAGACTTCAACTAAACTTTACTAACAATCATTAAATATAATAAAACATGAAAAATTCAATTTTAGTACTAGTATCTATCTCCTTATTTGCAATTAGCTGTAAGAGTGATAAAAAAACAGATAAAGAAGTAAATAAAACAGAAACCGTAAAAACAGAAGCTGTAAAAGAAACCAAATCAGACACAAAATCTATTAATTTTAATAAAGAGTCCTTTAACTTTAGCGTAACAGGTTATGGAGCCAAAGATAAATCGTACATAGTTAGTGCCATTACTTTTAAAAAGTTTGATGTGACTTCAAAAGGGAATTTATTAGGAACTAAAGTATCCATAGATCCACTTTCTGTTGACACATCAAAAGACTTAAATAATGGGTTAGGAGACAATTGGCCAGCAGCTTTTGCAGCTGTTAGAAACGGAAATATCATCAATGGTTTTTTTAATAATTTAAAAACAAAAGGAAATGTTACTACAGAAATTATTGCGGTTGGTACTAAAAATTTGAATTTAAAAGTAACTATGAATGGTGTTTCAAAAGTAGTAAAGTTAGATTATAGTATTAATACAGACGGTTTATTAACAGCCAAAGGAAAATTAGATATCGTAGATTTCAATGCAAATGATGCTTTCAAAAAATTTGCTGAACTATGTACAGTTGCATTTCACCAAGGTAAGTCTTGGTCAGAAATTAGTTTAGAATTTTCTGTAAAAACAAAATAAAAAAAGGTTTTTTTAGTTAGATTTAAATATCCTTTAAAAAAGGCTACTCATTAAGTTGAGTAGCCTTTATTTTTTAATTATTTTTTGTCTAGAAGTATTTCCTTTTTCATCCATAATGGAAATAAAATAAATTCCATTAACTTGTTTGTTTAAATTAATAGTAGTTGATCCCGATGCTTCTTTATTTAAAATTTTCTTTCCTAAAACATCATGAATCTGTAGGGTGTACTTTCTTAAATCATCCTTTTTTATAGTAACAATATTAGATGTAGGATTAGGATAAACAATCATTTTAACTACATATTCTTCACTATTATTACTTGCGGTGCTATTAATTTGAAAATCCGTTATTATTGGAAAATGGTCACTTGCCAAACTGGTTTCAAATTCTATAAATCCATAGTATTGCAATCTACTAGTTGACATCACTTCGGTTTGTAAAACAAAAGATTTCTCGGAAGACATAACAGCATCCGAAAAAATGGTAAAATCTAATTTCCCTGGTGGATATTGCGTAGTATCTTTTCGCCAAGTATACCCCATTCTATTATCGGTTTGTATGGTGTTTTCATCGGTTAAATTACTGCCATCCCAATCTAAACTAGTAATTAATGTTGTTAATGGTGCAGAACTACCAACCAAATTCAAATCACCAACATAGACGAAAGGTGTGTTTTGAGGCAAGTCAATTTGTCCGCCACTTGTTTTGGCATCTAGAATAAAGGCAGCGTATTCATCGGCTTGACTTTGGCGTAAAGCATCGCCATTATCACAACATTTTAAATGTGCAGCGGTAAATAATAAATCGGTTGTGTAGCTATTTGGTAGATCAATAAGAACAGGAAATTGCCTATCTAAGTAATCCCATTGGTCTAAAAAAGCCCATTTAGAAACAATTATGGCACTACCATTTTTCACAACATACCAACCGTTTTGCGTTCCTAAAGGCAACCAAGCATCAAATAGTGTTTTAATTTGGTTCGTTGAGGTATTCCAACTCTCCAATAAGCCAATAATATCTGGATTTAATGTCGTAATTATATTTTGAAAATACTGTACTCTATTTGGATCTATCAAACCATCAAATTCCGTATTGTAAGACACAATTCGAATTAAATTAGAACCTTCTTTATTGATTTCGATAGGTGTTATTGGCGCAACAGGTGTATTATCAAAAGTATAAAAAAGTACGCTACCAGTATTAGGTAATTCATCCGAATTTTCTGAATTTTTCAATAAAATTTTAATAATATTTGAAGTAAATAATGAATTTGTACCATCAGGAATTGCATCGCGTCTAATGGCAATTTCAAATTCGTTTGAGGTAACTGTTGGTGCAACACGTAAACTCATATCCGAAAACGAAATTTGAGAATACGGCGTTACATTATAATGTGCTAAATATTGATTAAAAAGAAGCCCTAATTCCGATCCATAGCCAGATTGGATTGCATAACCAGTAGAAGTATCGTTATCCGTATCGATATACAAACCTAAATTTTGTGGTACGGTATCATCGGTTAAATCAAATTCGGTATTGGTTTTTATCTTGATGAATAAAAATTCGGCATCATTAGTCACTTGAATTTCTAATAAATCTACGCCCAAAATAGTTTCTTGCACATCGGTAAAAGTGGTTAAACTAGCATCCCAATCGTCAAAAACACCATCAATTGTTATGGCGGTTGCTTGTGCTTGTACTTTGTAGCAAGATATTATTAATATCAAGAATATTATATATTTATACATAAAAAATTAGGACAGTTAAGTTAGGTGTCAAAGTTACTAAATAATGTTTGCTTAGAAAATAAATTGGAATAAAACTCCTATTTATAAGGGGAAATATCCTCTAAAAGTAAAGGGTATTTTTTCCCTTTTTCAAACTTTAACATTTTAATAAAAAAATAGATAACTACCTAAAAAACAAATGAATAAACCATTTTTTTATTTTTTTATTTCAATAGGAGTATTTGTTTTGCACAAAAATTTGTTCCATTTTTGAGTTATTATTGTAGAGATTTTTGTTTGTATTTTATAAATTTATTCATAAAAATTATTCACTTTTAAAAATCAAAAAAAATGCCTGTAAAAACAACCCCAATTAAAACAGATTTATTCAAATTTATTACCTTAAGAACGCCACAATTAATTGATGCACAAAAGAAAGACCTTGGTTTTATTTTTCATAGCGATGATACTGGTGTTTTTTTGAGCAGTATTGCTAATGAGGTAAATATAACTAAAGCAAGAAACTACCTTAATGATGAGGCAAAGCAATTTACACCAATAGAAAAAATAGTAGGTGTAAAAAATATTAACGGTAATATTTATGAATTTTCTTCGTGGTTAATGCGCAATCGTAATACAATAGTAAAAGCAGCGTCTGACACTAAAATAGCAGAAGTTGTTGACCCTAGTTTAACAAATGCACAAAAAAATGTTTTGTGGGATAATTTATATTACCAAGCATTAACTCGTAAATCATCGTATGTTAGGCAAGCATGTATACAAATGCTAATTGCATATAATTATTTAGCTAAAAGTACTAGTTATGATAGTAAATCTTCTTTTACCGAAGAGGAATATTTAAATAGATTAGCCAATGCAAAAGTGGTTATTAATAAAGCCTTTACAAAAGAAAAGAAGCAACAGGTAAAAAATAAAATTGTATCCAATAGAGTTGTTCAAAAACTTAAAAATGAAACTTAAAAACATTATTTCAAAAAAAATATAAATATTTATAAAACGATTCTAACTGAAATATCAGATTTAGAATATACGTATAAAAAAGAGTATGATATAGCTTTTAAAACTGCAAATAATGCACATAAGGTAGTTGTAGATAATTTGCTTAAACAAGCAGAAATTGTTAGAAAACCATTACAAGATGCTGAAAACGTAGCTGCCAAAAGTGAAAGTAGAGAAGCTGTAAGCATACCTTTAGAGGTAGATTTGCCAAAATTCACATTTAATTTTGAAAACCATTTTGCAGACACCTATAAAAATAAGCTAAGTAATACTGCGCGAACCATATTAGCATCTCATGATATTAACGAGCAAGTCTCTTTAGAAGAGGCCAAATTAAGTTTGCAAGAGCGAATGGATGTATATATAAATCAATTAGCAAATTTAACGATTACTAAAACCAAAAGTGTGTATGTAAATGGTGTGAAATTATATAATAAAGCTACCACTGCTTTAGATTCATATTGTTATCTGGTAAAAATTGTAAAAGTAAAAAGACCGATACCAATACTTGATCCAAATCCACCAGGCGATTTAAATATTGATGATAATGGGCAGATTACCGATGTATTTATAAATGATATAGATGGATTTTCACTACAAAATTTAGGTAACGGAATATTTCCTAAATCGAATAATGGAGAGCTTGAATACGATAGCATTCTTTTTAAAATTAATTTAGGAGCGGCAAATGCTTCGGTTGTATCACAAACACACACTTTAACACCTAATCAAATAACCGATTCGGTAACGGAATTAATAAACCTTAGTAATGGCGTATTAATAATACGTTTATTTCCTACTAATGAGGACTTATCATTCCCTATTAATAGTACCATAAATGTAACAGGACAGTTTGTTTTAAATAATGGTACTATACTAAATTACAATGTAGATATTGATACAAATGTAAGAACTGCATCTGGCTGTATAGATATTGGTAATACTGGTGGAAATAATGATGGAAACTCAGGAACATCAAACACAGATCCAGTACCAAACCCTATAATTAAATTGTATGGTATCGGCAAAGTAGGTGTAGCCGATTTTAGAAAAGTAGAACAAGAAGTTTGTTGTTATGTGCCAGGCGAAGTATCGCATATAGAAAACATTTTAGCCAAAGAGTTTAAAAAGAGAGAAACAAGAAGTTTAGTTAGTTCGGAAACTACCACAGAAACCACAAGCGAAAAAGAGGTAGAAAATTTAAGCGATACAACCACCACAGAACGTAACGAGTTACAAGCCGAAGTTTCTAATGTGTTAAATGAAGAAGACGCACAAAGTTATGGTATGAATACTGGCGTAAGTGGTACATTTCCGAGTGGTAGTTATTCCGTTGATGCTAATGCTAATTTTGCCAATTCATCGTCAAGCGCACAATCAAATTCGCAATCGCAAAGCTATGCACAAGAAATTACCGAAAGAGCTTTAGAGCGTGTTGTTACTAAAACCAGTAAAAAACAAACCTCCAGAATTTTAAAAGAATTTGAAGAAAATAACCAACATGGTTTTGATAATCGTAAAGGCGACCAACACGTATCTGGTGTTTATCGTTGGGTTGATATTATATATAAAAATCAATTAATAAATTATGGCAAGCGATTAATGTATGAATTTATGATACCAGAACCTGCCCGTTTTTATCGGGATGCTATTACTATGGATAATGACTTTGGATCTACGGATAACGAAAATTTCATTATTGTAAACAAACCAATTCATCCATCTTTATTAGAAACTATTGGTATTGATAGCGCAACCCAATTAACGAAAGATAATTATCTAACATTGGCTTCTATTTATGATGTAGAGATTGCACCAATACCTGAAGAATTTATCTTTATTAGCGAAGCCTTTAGTTTTTATAATGATACGGCAGAACATAATGCCGATAGCAAAACTACATCGGTATCGATACCTAAAAACTATAAAGCAATTCAGTTTTTTATTGATGGCGGGCATACTAATACAAATGGTACTGGTAAATACTCCATATCCGTTGCAAATGTAAATCTTGGTGGAAGTAATGATGTAACTAATGAAAATAAACCTTTAAATAATATTATAGATGCCGTTTCCGTAGCAATTGCTGTAGATAGGTATTATTCCATAGCAATTGGTGTTTCTATAAAATGCCACAGAACCAATGAAGCCTTACAACAATGGCAAAATACAACCTACAAAACAATACTAAATGGTTATGATGAGCAAGTTAATAAATACAACGATTATTTAACAGCCAAAGGCTTAGACCAAGCAATTGCAGGAGATAAAGAACAACTAAGATTTTCAAATTCATTTAATAGAATTTTAGAAGTACGAGAAATAAAACGTATTTGTATAGAAATGTTGGTAACACCATATTTTAATCCTTACGATCAAGATAATTATAATACTCCAGATGCAAATGGTATAGCAGGCGTAAAACAAGATGCCGCTTTTGAAAACCATGCGGCACACGTAAAATTCTTTGAGCAAGCTTTTGATTGGGATATTATGGCATACCGTTTTTACGATTATTTTTGGGCAAACAAAGACCAGTGGATGCCATTATTTCAACAAACAAGTAAAGCCGACCCTATTTTTCAAGCCTTTTTACAAAGCGGTATGGCAAGAGCTGTTGTACCAGTAAAATCTGGTTTTGAAGATGCGGTAGTTTACTATATAGAAACAGGCGACATTTGGCTTGGTGGCGACTTAGTAATAGATCAAGATAACGATTTGTATATCTCTATAGCAGATGAAATGCAGCATATTGAAGGTAAAGTAGAAAAAACGTGGGAAACCAGAGTACCAACTGCTTTAACGATAATACAAAAAGATACTATTGGTTTAGAAGAAACAGGTTTACCTTGTTGTAATGATGGCAATGCCAGCCCAGAAGACAAACCAATACAGGCTAAAATAACCTTACTTGGTGGCGACAACCCAATTGATAGTAGCCCATTATAATTTTAACTTAGTAGCATCTCAAAACAGTATTGTTTTGAGGTGTTTTTCACAAAAATAAGATGCCAACAATAAATACATTATTTACCGAATTTGACAAAGCCTTTGATAATGGTTTTCCTGAGAATTATAGAGGTAGTGGGTTTGTAGATAATAGAACCTATGAAGTAGAAATTTTATTAGAAAATTACAACATAAAATCATTTCCTAAAGTAAGAAATAGAGTACGTTTTATTCGTAATAGAAATATTTATGCGATAAATAAAAACACAATAATTTCTGACAACTCTATTTTGTCGTATATATTATTAAAAGAAAATACCAATGTAAAACCTATATCTTACAGGATTGCAAAAGATTTAAAAGCTAAAATCAATTTCACCAGTGAAGATGTTGAAGAAATACTAGGTATTTTTTTAGGAAAATTATTAATTTTTGCAATTAAAAGTAAAGAAGACATCGATTTAATTGTCAATAAACATTTAGATTGGGTTTTTAAAGGAGATTCAAAAGCACAACGAGATTATTATGACTTATATTATAAACGAGTTAATGAAATATATTTACAACTAAAGCCTGAAAATGCAGCTGAAAAATTAATACAAATTATTGCAATTATTGCTAAAGAGTTTATTGAACTAGTTACAGGGTTTATTTCTTTTCTTTTAAAAAAACTAGCCAACTTAATAAGCGTATTAAAAATAGAAAACAGAAATTATTGGAATCCAGTTTTAAAAGATGGTTTTACGCCGAATAGCGAGTACACACCAATTTTTATTCCAAATTTAGATGTTATAGATTTTGATAGTTTTAAAAATTATTTTAAAAAAATTGATATTATTATAAAAAACACGTTCGCACTAAGTAAAGAGGATAGTTTTGAAAAAGGAGAATCATACATAAAATTTGCTTTACAAGAAATATACTACCAATTTAAAAGTGTTGGTGTTGTTATTTTTAATGGTTTCGAAATCTTTACAAATTTAGCAACTACTAATGGTCAACTATTAAATGCTTTTTTAGTAGGTTTGTACAACGGAGTAATAGAAATAATTGCAGGTATTGTAGAATTTGTTGCAATGCTCTTTGATTTATTTAACACAAAGAAACTACATAAATTTATTGATGACATAAAAGTGTTTGTTAAAAAAATAAAAGAAGAAGGCATCATTAAACTCATAAGAGAAGTAATTGCAACATTCATTAAAAAATACAAAAACGCAACAAACGTTTACGACATAGCAAAATTTATTGGCGAAGATATAGCCGAAATTAGTATTGAAGCTATTTTATTTATAATTACGGGTGGCGTTGCAGCGACTAAAACTTTCACAAAAAAATTAAAACACCTAATTAAAATAATAAATGACCCAAACCCTAAAGATTTAATTGCCTATCTTAAAAAGAATAAACGTGCTAAAAATAGAAAAGATTTAAACATGAAAGACTTTCAAAAAATTACAAAAAAAATGTGGAAAGATTTTGAATATACCGATTTGTTAAGCGTGCCACCACCATCAAAAAAACTACCTTGTTTTTTAGCAGGTACATTAGTATCTACAAATAAAGGCTTGAAAAATATAGAAAACCTACAAGTAAACGACCAGGTGTTTACCTACAATTTTAAAAACCAAAAGTTAGAATTAAAACCTATCCTTAAACTACACAATAACCAAACAGAAAAGTACTTAACAATTAAAATTAACAACCAAGAAATTATTAAAACAACAGGAGCACATCGTTTTTGGTTACCACAACAAAACAAATGGATACCTGCACGTAACTTAAAAATAGATGCTGTTTTTTTAACCAAAGACAAAACGATAGCTACCATAACGCAATTAAAAATTATAGACCAAAACGAAAAAACTTATAATTTAGAAATAAAAGATAACCCTAACTTTTTTGTAGGTAAAACTTAAATACTAACACATAACACCAATAAAATATCTGCCTTTGCTAGTCTTTTTGAAAAGGAGGTAGAGTTTTATAGATTAGTAAAGGAGGTTAGTCCAAATAATATTAAAGACCTCTACGTAGGTCAAACCATACAAGGTTTTGATAAAAGATTTACCCAACATAGAGCAGCACACCGAAAAAAGCCATCAAACAGACCTTGGATGGATGATGTAAGCGTTCTTGCAGAAATCAGACTTAAAATTAATGGTAAAATAGAAAGAGGTCCTTATAAAATGACACCATTCGAAGCAGCCGTTGTAGAAACCCACGAAATATATTCACGTGGTGGCAAAAGAAAAGCAGGGAAAGGTTTATATAATAGAGTAAACCCAATAGGTAAAACAAAATTTTTTATATATAAAAAAATACCTATATTTAATCCGTGTAGATTTTACGCATAACACTAAAAAATAAATTATGAATTATCCACAAGAATTATTAAGAAACATTTATTGGTCATTTGCCAATGGAGAGTTTAGTAGTCAAGAAGATTTTGTAAGCGAATTAAAAGCCTATTATAAAGAAATTTCAGATAAAAGTCTTACAAATATCGATAGTATTATTTTTAAACATCCAAAAATTGTATTACAATATTTAAAATACAACGAACAAGAAGAAGACTATGATGAGCCACAAGAATTATTAGAGGCAGATAATGGTATAAATTTCACATTTATAGAACTAATGTTCAAAATGCATCAAAAAATTGAACCAGCACTAAAAAACGAAGACAACTGTTATTTTGAAGGTTTAACATTTGGCACTACCGAAGATCCAGATTATCAACAAATACCAGTTTATTTTTTAGATACAGGTTCTTAAAAAGCAGTAAGTCTACTAGAAAATATAAGTCAACAAGAAATAAAGCAACTAAAACAAATATTAGGTCGAACTCAGGTTAATAGAAGAAAACACAAACAATACCAATGCGTTGCATCAATTAGACGAAGTAATTACGCATCTAGACAAAGTTGCCGAAACCACAACGGATTTATTAAGAAAAACACCAAAATACTGGGATACCTTTATGTATAGCGATTTATTTAAAATACCACCAAAAAAACCGTGCTTTATAGCAGGAACACAAATACACACTACAAAAGGTTTAAAACCCATTGAGACGATAACAACAACCGATGTCGTTTTTTGTTATGATGCATTAAAACAAAAAATAACACAACAACAAGTAACACAAACTTTCATTAATTTTGCTGAAAAACACATAGAATTAACAACAAATAACGGGCAAGTTATAAAAGTAACAGGGCAACATTTATTTTACCAAAAAACAAGTAAAACCTACATAAAAGCCTACCAATTAAAAATAGGGATGCACTTATATAGCCCAATTACAGAAACTTTAGAAAAAATAACCAGCAAAAAAGTAATAACAAAAAAAGTAAACACCTATAATTTTGAAGTGCCAATACACCATAATTATATGGTAGGTAAAACGGGTGTTTTAGCACACAATGCCAATAAATCACGTGCATTTACAAGTGCCAATACATTTAAAGTGGCTTTTTATAAACTGTATGAGATAGGAGACTCTAATTTAGCAGCACATTACATTGGTAAAACTACGAGACCTGTTAATATCAGAGGTGCAGAACATTATACAGAAGGTATAAGAGCCCAAAAATCAAAGAATCCAAAACTAAAGAAAAAATGGGCTTGGAAAGCAGAGCAGAGTGTTTTTGGGTTAACCAAGCACATAGAAATGACTCCATTTGAGTCCGCAGTTTGGGAGCAGTATTTCATACAAGAAAATGGCGGAAAACTCACCAATACAAATACAAATACCTTGCTTAAAAACAGAAGTAATGCCATTACCGAGAAAAAATTTAACGACATAAAAGAACAATTTAAAAACTTTAACCCTTGTAAATATATTTAATTATGCCTACATCAAAACAACTAATGAAAGATGTGTACTGGAGTTTTTATCAAACTTTTTTAACACAAGGTGAGTTTACAAAAGCCTTACGTAAATACCATAAAGACATACTACAAAAAACACCAAAATTAACTAATATTGTTTTTGGCGAACAAAAAATAGTCATTCAATTTTTGCTAAATCTAACCACTGAGCAAGAAAACACAGACTATCAAGAGGACAAACAAGTAGAAATAATTGCAACAAACCCAAGAGGTTTTACCACAAGCGAATTACTCTACAAAATAAATAATGCAGTAATAGAAAATGAAAAAGGCTTTAATTTAGCAGAAGAAGATGCGCATTTTTTTGAGGGCTTACAATACTTAACCAATGACGATCCAGAATATCCGCAAACAAAAGTATATTTTATGATTTTGGGGAGTTAAAATAGAGATTAAAACCATCTAAACTTATCGCTACAGCTATAAAATCCTGATTAAGAAGCTGAAACGGTTTTTCGTGTATTGCATAATCAAATTGTTACACAACAAAATTACACATTTTTAGTGTTTTTAAAAACCAATTTCAACCTTTAATTTTTCTGCAATAAATTTCGTAATTCTTGTTTTGAGTTCGGGTATTTTAATTTTTTCAATCACATCATTACCAAAAGCATACAATAACAAACCTTGCGCTTCCTTTTTTGGTATGCCACGTTGTTGCATATAAAATAAGGCATCTTCATCTAATTGCCCAATAGTACAACCGTGAGAACATTTAACATCGTCAGCAAAAATCTCTAGTTGCGGTTTGCTATTTATGGTTGCTTTTTCGCCCAATAAAATATTGTTATTCTGCTGAAAAGCATTGGTTTGTTGTGCAATTTTATCTACAATAACTTTTCCGTTAAAAACACCCGTTGCAGCATCGGCATAAATACCTTTGTACAATTCGTTACTTTCGCAATTGGGTTGGTTGTGATTTACAATGGTGTAATTATCAACCTGTTGTTTGTTTTCAATAACTGTAATTCCGTTAAGGTTAGATTCAATATGCTCACCGTTTTGATGAAATTCTAATTGGTTTCGGGTTAATTTTCCACCAAATGAATAGGTATTCATGGTTACAATACTGTTGTCTTTTTGTTGAATGTAGGTATGGTCAATTAAAGATGCATTTTCTGTGTCATTTTGTATTTTATAATAATCAACAATAGCACGTTTTTTAGCAAATATTTCGGTAACCGAATTGGTTAAAACCGTATGATTTCCTAAAGCTTGGTGTCGTTCTATAATTTGAATATGCGAATTTTCTTCTACAACAATAATATTACGAGGTTGTAACAGAAGTTCAGTGTCATTCTTTGTTGAAAAATGAATGATTTGTAATGGTTTTTCAACTACTGTATTTTTACGTATATGTACAAAAGCACCTTGCCTAGCAAAAGCCGTATTTAAAGACGTAAAACTATCCTCTTTATTAGTAATGGTATCAAAATAATGATCCATTAAAATTTTATATTTTGGTTTATTTAATGCCGATGACATCAAACAAATATCCATACCTTGATGTGTTGTATCCGATAAAAAAGAGCTAAAAACACCATCTACAAATACCAGTTTGTAAGAGTCAATTTCATGGATAAAGTACTCTTTTACATCTTTTAATTCAACCGAGTTCTCGGATGTGGTGAATACACAAAAATCGTGTTTTAATAATTTATTTAACGCTGTGTATTTCCAGTCTTCACTGTTCTTTGATGGGAATCCATTGGTCTCGAAATGAGCCATTGCTCTACTTCGTATTTGGTGAATGCTCGAATCTAAATCAATAGTTCCAGAGTTTTCAAATTCAAAAAAGGACGTAATTAATTTGTCTTTTAATTTCATGGTCTTTATCTTTAGTCTATAAAGCTTATTTCAGCCAATCGTATCCTTTTTCTTCTAATTCTAATGCTAATGCTGCTCCACCAGATTTTATTATTTTTCCGTCATGTAAAACGTGTACAAAATCAGGCACAATATATTCTAGCAAGCGTTGGTAATGTGTAATTACCAAAACGGCATTATCTTTATTTCGTAATTTGTTTACACCATTTGCTACTATTTTTAAAGCATCAATATCTAAGCCAGAATCGGTTTCATCTAAGATGGCAAGTTTCGGTTCGAGCATTGCCATTTGAAAAATTTCATTTCTTTTTTTCTCACCACCCGAAAATCCTTGGTTTAAAGAACGGGATAAAAATTTACGATCCATTTCTAATAATGCCGATTTTTCTCGAATCATTTTTAACATATCTTTTGCAGGAAGATCTTCTTGACCATTAAATTTTCGTTTGGCATTTATAGCCGTTTTGATGAAATTTGTAGTGGTTACCCCTGGAATTTCCACAGGATATTGAAAAGATAAAAAGACACCTTTATGCGCTCTCACATCTGGTGAAAGCTCTAAGATACTTTCTTTTTCTAAAAGAATATCTCCTTGAGTAACTTCGTAAGTTTCATTACCAGCAATTACAGCCGCCAAAGTACTTTTGCCAGAACCATTTGGTCCCATAATAGCGTGAACTTCACCTGCTTTCATTTCTAAATTTATGCCTTTAAGAATAGTGTTATTCTCTATTTTGGCGTGTAAATTAGTTATTTTTAACATTTTTAAAATTGTATTATAAATTTTGAATACTGAATTGCCTCAATATTTCATTTTTTTCTTCCTACTTTCTATTAATACCACATAAGTATAACTTTTCTTGCTTCTCAATCAATTAACCAACACTTCCTTCTAAAGAAATTTCCAATAATTTTTGTGCCTCTACAGCAAACTCCATCGGTAATTTATTCAACACTTCTTTACTAAAACCATTTACAATTAAGGCAATGGCTTTTTCGGTATCAATACCACGTTGGTTGCAATAAAAAAGTTGGTCTTCGCCAATTTTACTTGTAGTAGCTTCGTGTTCTAGTTGCGCGGTATTATTTTTACATTCTATATACGGAAACGTATGTGCGCCACATTCATTACCCATTAATAAAGAGTCGCATTGTGTAAAATTCCTTGCATTTGTAGCTCTAGGTCCAATTTGTACTAATCCACGATAAGAATTTTGAGATTTCCCTGCCGAAACACCTTTCGAAATTATGGTGCTTTTGGTGTTTTTACCTAGATGAATCATTTTGGTTCCAGTATCGGCTTGTTGGTAATTATTAGTTACTGCAATAGAGAAAAATTCACCTACGGAATTATCACCTTTTAGGATACAACTTGGGTATTTCCAAGTAACGGCAGAGCCAGTTTCTACTTGTGTCCAAGATACTTTGGCATTTTTTTCACAAAGTGCTCGTTTGGTTACGAAATTAAAAACACCGCCTTTTCCTTCGGCATTTCCTGGATACCAATTTTGTACGGTTGAATATTTAATTTCGGCATCGTCTAAAGCAATTAATTCAACCACAGCAGCGTGCAATTGGTTTTCGTCTCTACTTGGTGCAGTACAGCCTTCTAAATAACTTACATAACTACCTTCATCGGCAATTAAAAGCGTGCGTTCAAACTGTCCAGTTCCACCTTCATTGATTCTAAAATAGGTTGATAATTCCATAGGACATCTTACTCCTTTTGGAATATAACAAAAAGAACCATCGGTAAAGACAGCGGAGTTTAAAGCAGCATAAAAATTATCTTTTACTGGTACAATAGTTCCTAAATATTTTTTTACCAATTCAGGATGTTCTTGTATTGCTTCGGAAATAGGCATAAATAAAATACCCTTTTCTCCCAATGTTTTTTTGAAAGTTGTTGCTACTGAAACGGAATCAACCACAATATCCATCGCTACATTATTCATTCGTTTTTGTTCGTTTACCGATATACCTAGCTTTTTATACATCGCTAGTAACTCAGCATCAACATCGTCTAAGCTATCTAATTTCTCTTTCTTTTTTGGAGCAGAATAATAAGATATAGCTTGAAAATCTGGTTTTTTATAATGTACGTTTGCCCAATCTGGTTCTTCCATTTCTTGCCAAATACGAAAAGCATCTAACCGCCAATCGGTCATCCATTGCGGCTCTTCTTTTTTCTTAGAAATTGCGCGAATAATATCTTCGTTTAAACCTTTTGGAAATGTTTCGGCATCCAATTCGGAATAAAAACCATATTCATATTCTTGGGTCTCTAAGTCTTTTTTTAAATCGTCTTCGGTATATTTACTCATTGTTTAATTTTATAGTGAAAAACTTTCTCCGCAACCACAAGTTCTTTGTGCATTGGGATTATTAAAAACAAAACCTTTTCCATTTAAACCTCCAGAATATTCTAAAATAGTACCAGCTAAGTATAAAAAACTCTTTTTTTCAACAACAATTTTAATGTCGTTATGTTCAAAAAAAGTATCGGTTTCTCCTTTCTTTTTATCGAATTTTAATTCATAAGAAAGTCCTGAGCAACCACCACTTTTTACACCAACACGAACAAAATCATTAATATAGTCGTATCCGTCAGCTTGCATCATTTCAATGACTTTTGTCTTTGCCTGTTCACTTACTTGTATCATGTTTTTATTTAGATTAATTCTGAATAGATGCAAATGTAGTAGATTTTAAGGTAACAAAATTCATTTTCCATAGATATATTACTATGCAAATCGAATTTAAAAAAAAGAATGTTACATTGTAAAATTCAAAAGAGGGGCTTTTTGTTCTGTGTTTAGAAAATATATTGTAATTTTGTAAACAGAAAAAGAAATTAAAAACATGGAAGCCAATTCCCCCTTATTTGGTTGTTTGCGAGGATTACTTATATCGCATAGCGATATGAATCTTTTAATCTATACTTCTTTTGAATTAACTTAATTTTTAAAAATACTTTAAAGCATAAAATAATAATAACTATTATGAAAATAAATTACACAAAATCTAGATGGAATATTGTAATAATGATGCTAACATTATTTGTAGTGTCTTTTTCATATTCTCAGGCAACTTATACGACTGGTTCGACAGCAAATGATTTAGCTAATCGAATTTTTGGTACAGGAATAACAATTACTAACGCTGTAATTACAAAAGGTGATGGCGTACAGGTAGGTGAATTTACGAACGGTTTTTCTGGAGCAAATTTGTTAATTGATGAAGGTATCTGTTTAACAACAGGTAGCGTAACGGAAACATTTACTACGAATAATGATGTTACATCATCTATTAAATACCTTTCTCCTTATAGTGATCCAGATTTAATAGCAATTAATCCTTCTGCGGTTCATGATGTGGTTGTTTTTGAATTTGATGTTACGTTAAGTCCACAAACGAGTAGACTTGTAGTTTCTTATCAATTCGGATCAGAAGAGTATCCTAATTTTATAGGTAGTATTTTTAATGATGTGTTTGGGTTTTTTATATCTGGTCCAGGTATAGTTGGTAGTCAAAATATTGCTTTAGTACCTGGAACATCGAATGCTGTTGCAATTAATAATTTAAATGGTGGTTTTGTAGGATTTTTCGATTCAGGGCAGCCAGTTGATTTAGCACAAACAGCTTTTTATATAAATAATGGTCACGATTTAACAGGTGCTTTTCAAAATACAAACCCTGGTCCTTTTCCTGTTTATACGGAATATAATGGTTTAACCAATTTAATTACTGCAAGTATAGATTTGATAGCGGGTCAAACTTATCATTTTAAAATAGCTATTTCTGATACTACGGATGGAAATTTAGATTCAGGAGTTTTTATCAAAAAAATAGAATCCTTTTTTGATACTGATGGAGATGGAATTGAGGATATTAACGATTTAGATGATGATAATGATGGTATACCCGATAGTGATGAAGATTTAAACCCCGATGGTGATAACGATCCTTTAACAAATCCTACAGATACAGATAATGATGGAGTTATAGATGCATTAGATTTAGATTCGGATAATGATGGGATTTATGATTTGGTAGAATCTGGTCAATTAAACAATGGAGCTTCTGATGTAAATAATGATGGAATTATTGATGGCGCTCCTGCTAGTTTCTTACCAAATGGTTTGTATGGGGCTATTACTACAGGTTCAACTGTTACAATTCCAACTTTAAATACTGATGGAGATTCTCTGTACGACTTTCAAGACTATGATTCTGATAATGACGGTTGTAGTGATGCAAATGAAGCGTATAATAATGCTAATGCTGACGGTAATGATGGTCCGCAGTACGGAGCAGGAACACCTCCAGCAGTAAATAATACTACAGGTTTAGTTACAGCCGCTCTTTATACTGAGCCAGTAGATATTGATTTAAATACTGTTTATGATTATATTCAAGCAAGTGTAAGTGTACAAGGCATTACAACTCAACCTGCGGATCAATTATTAATAGCTGTTGGAGGTAATACTACTTTTACCGTTGTTCCTAATACTAGTGGAACTGGAACAGCTCCGTTTTATCAATGGCAAGAAAGCACAGATGAAGGTCTTACTTGGAATATTTTAGCAAATGGGGGAATTTATAGTGGAGTGAATTCTGCAACACTTTCTTTAACAGGCGTGAATTTTTCAATGTATGGAAATAGATATAGAGCTATTATTGTTACTCCAAGTTATATTTGTGATAATAATGTTATTTCTGATTTTGGTACTTTAACATTAGAGAATGCTGATTTAAGTTTATCGAAATCTGTAAATAATGTAACTCCTAACATTGGTTCTTCAGTTACATTTACTTTAACAATAACAAATAATGGGCCTTCAAATGCAACAGGAATATCTGTTGAAGATGTTGTTCCTAATGGTTATACAAATATAACTCCAATTACTGGAGGTTCTTCAATTGTAGGAAATACTATTTCTTGGAGTAATATTACTGTTAATTCAGGAGCAAGTGTTAATCTAGTTTTTTCAGCTACCGTTTTAGAAAATGGAAATTACGGTAATCAAGCTGAAATTGTATCTTCTGATTTAAATGATTTAAATTCTGATCCAAATTCAAGTTTTGGAACAGATGATTTTGCAGATGGTATTAGTGACAATGACGAAACTCCAATTGTAACAATTAGTCCTCAAGCTCATCCTTCTTTGATTTTAACAAAAGCGGATACTTGGGTTGATACAAACGGAAATGGTTATAATGATGCAGGTGATACAATAAATTATGTTTTTGTTGTTTCTAATACAGGTAATGTTACAATTAATAATATAACAATAACAGATTTTAACGCTTCAGTTAATGTTTCTGGAGGACCTTTAAGTTTGGCAGCAGGAACTTCAGATAATTCTACATTTACAGGGTCTTATGTTATAACTCTCGCAGATATAAACACAGGTTCATTTAGTAACCAAGCAAGTGTAAGTGGAACAGACTCGCAAGGAACAGTAGTTTCAGATGATTTTTCAGATGATCCTGATACAGGCGCAGCAAATGATGCCACAGTAACACTTTTTATTCCTGAAATTTCTTTAGTCTTTAATAAAGTTGCTAATGTTGCTTCTGTTAATGCAGCAGGTGATACAATAACATATACAATAACTGTTGAAAATGATGGTTTTGCAGATATAAACGGCGTTGTTGTTAATGATCAATTAATAGGAGGAAACTTAACTTTAACAAATGGTGATACCAATAATGATAATGTTTTAGATTTTGATGAAATTTGGACTTATACAGTTGTATATACAGTTCCTCAAAATGCAATTGACGGAAATGGATTAAACACTACAGGTGCAGTTGATGGAGATGGAGATATTGATAATACAGCAACATTTTCTGGTACATCTATGTTAGGTACAGCAGTAAATACACAAGATAGTGAGACGGTACAAGTAAATATTAATCCACCAGGAGCATATTATACCGTACAGAAATCAGCTAGCCCAATAAGTGTTTCAGCAATTGGACAATTAATTAACTATACAATAACTCTAACTAATTCGGGTTATGCTGCGGTTACAAATATTAATGTTAACGATCCATTATTAACTAATGAAACATATTCAAGTGGTGATACAAATAATAACAATATTTTAGATGTTGGCGAAGCTTGGATTTATACAGGTTCTTATAATGCAACCCAAAATGATTTCAATACTAATGGTGGTGGAGATGGCGATATTGATAATACAGTTTATGTGTCAGGATTAGATCCTTTAGGGAATGCTACAAATGTTAATGATCAAGAAGCAGTGGACTTAAATTTTGTACCGCCAGCTAATGGTTATTATACAGTTACAAAGAGTGCAAATGTAGCATCTGTTAATGCTGCAGGAGATCCAATAATTTATACAATTACAGTTGATAATACAGGTTATGTTGCAGTGGATAATGTGGTAGTTAATGATCCTTTATTAGGAGGGAATCTAACTTTAACAAGTGGAGATATAAATAATAATGGTCTTTTAGACATTAATGAAACTTGGATTTATACAGTAACCTATAACACACCACAAGCTGCAATTGATGGAAATGGTTTAGATATTAATGGCAGTCCAGATAATGATGGTGATATAGATAATACGATTATTGTTAATGGTACAAGCCCAGCAGGAAACCCAACAGAAACAGATACAGCTAGTGAAACCGTACAAGTAAATATTGTTATACCTGCTGGAGGTTTATATGATATTTCTAAAACTTCTTCAGTAGCTTCAGTTAGTGCTGCAGGGCAAGTTATTTCTTATACATTTACAGTTACAAATACGGGTTATGCTGCTGTTACAGGTGTAGTAGTAAATGATCCATTATTAGGTGGTAATATTTCTTTTGCAGGAAATGGAGATACAAATAATAATAATATTTTAAATGTTGGCGAAACTTGGTTTTTCTATGCTAATTATACTGTTCCTCAAAGTGCATTTAATGGAAACGGATTAGATGCCAATGGTAATATTGATGGAGATGGGGATATAGATAACACGGCAACTGTTAATGGTAATAATCCGTTAGGAAATGCTCTGCCACAAGAACAAGATAGTAATATTGTTACTATTGTTTATAACAATAATGGTTATTACACAACAAGTAAAACTGCTGATGTAGCAAGTGTTTCAAATGTTGGAGATATTATTAATTATACGATAATAGTTGTAAATTCAGGATATGCACCTGTATCAAGTGTTGTAGTAAATGACCCTTTATTAGGAGGAGTACTTGTTCTTTCAAATGGAGATATAAATGCGAATACTATTTTAGACTTAGGAGAAACTTGGACATACACTGGTTCTTACACAGTTACCCAAACCGATTTAGATAATAATGGCGGAGGTGATGGTGATATTGATAATATAGCTACTATTAATGGACAAAATCCAGCTGGAGATCCAACTGAAACTGAAACACCATCTGTGGCTGTACCTATTAATTATACACCACCTGTACCAAACGGTTACTTTACTGTTACCAAAACTTCAAATGTTGCAAGTGTAAATGGAGCAGGAGAATTAATTAATTATACAATTACTGTTGTAAACACAGGTTATGTTCCTGTTCATAATGTAGTAGTTACCGATAATTTATTAGGAGGAGTTCTAAATAGTCCTTCAGGAGATACAGGTAATGATGGGGTTTTAGGTATAGGAGAAACTTGGACTTATACAGGTTCATATACTGTTCTTCAATCAGATATAGATAATAATGGTGGAGGCGATGGAGATATAGACAACTGTGCTACAGTTCACGCTTTGAACCCAGCAAATGCAGCAACTGAACAAGATGAAGCTTGTGTTGCTGTAATTATAAATCTGCCAGGTGCAAGTATGACCGTTGCTAAAGTGGCTGATGTAGCAAGCGTTTCAAATGTTGGAGATGTTATTTCTTATACAATAACAGTAGATAATACAGGAGGAGTTGCTTTACAAAATGTAACAGTTAATGACCCACTTATTTCTAATTTGAGTTACCAAAATGGTGATACTGATGGTGATAATTTATTAGACACTACAGAAACTTGGACATACACAGGCACTTATACATTAACTCAAGCAGCCCTTGATGGCTATGGAGTTAACACATTAAATGTTATTGATGGTGATGGAGATATTGATAATACAGTTAGATTAAATGCAGAAAACCCTTCTGGAACTGCATTGGCCGAATTAACAGATAGTGTAGCTGTTTCAATTATTTTAACGCCTCCAGCAAATGGGTATTATACTATTTCTAAATCTGCCAATGTTGCAAGTGTAGATACAGTAGGAGACCTTATTAATTACACAATAACAGTTTCGAATACAGGTTATGCAGCAGTTACAAATGTTGTTGTTGACGATCCATTATTAACTAATGAAATATATAGTAGTGGAGATACTAATAATAATAATGTATTAGATGTAGGAGAAAGTTGGATTTACACAGGTTCTTATACTGTAACTCAAAATGATTTTGATAATAATGGTGGTGGTGATGGAGATATTGACAACTGTGTTACAATTAGCGGAAATGACCCCTCAAATACTGTAATAGCAGATGAAACAGATTGTGTAGCAGTGAATTTAGTTATTCCTGATGTAGGTTATACTGTATCTAAAGATGCAAATGTTACTTTTGTAGATCAAGCAGGAGATATAATTACATATACTATTACAGTAAATAATACTGGTAGTACTGCAATATTTAATGTGGTAGTAAACGATCCAATTGCTCCAATGAATTATCAAAGTGGAGATACAGATGGAGATAATGTGTTAGATGTAGGCGAAGTATGGATTTACCAAGGATCATATACTGTAACTCAAGCTGATATTGATAATAATGGTTTAAATCCAACAGGAAACGGATTTATTAATAATACGGTTACTGTAAGTGGACAGAACTCAGGTGGTGTAGTTGCCAGTAATAATGATAGTGAAGATGTAGAAATTAGAAATTTATTTTATACTATTAATAAATCTGCTGATGTTGCAAGTGTAAATGCCGCAGGAGATCAAATTACATATACAATTGTAGTTGATAACCAAGGTAATGTGCCTGTTCATAATGTTGTAGTAAACGATCCGTTATTAGGAGGAGTTATAGCACTTACCTCAGGAGATACAAATAATAACAATATTTTAGATGTAACAGAAATATGGACTTATACAATAGTATATACAGTTCCTCAAAATGCTATTGATGGTAATGGTTTAGATACTAACGGTAATGTTGATGGCAATGGATTTATAAATAATATTGCAACCGTAAACGGAGATGACGGAGCGGGTCTTAATGCACCAACAGAAACAGATGCTGCTGCCGTTCAAGTAAATATGCCTCCGCCAGTTTTTACTGTTGTAAAAACTGCAACGGAAGCTTCTGTTAATTCAGCAGGTGATGTTATTCATTATACATTTACAGTTACTAATACTGGAGATGTAGCAATAGTAAATGTAATTTTAAACGACCCTTTATTAACAGATGAAGCTTATGTTAGTGGAGATACAGGCAATGATAATATATTAGGTGTTGGTGAGCAGTGGATTTACACAGGAACTTATACTGTAACTCAAAGTGATATAGATAATAATGGTATTGCATATGATGGAAATCCTGATGGAGATGGAGATATTGATAATATTGTTACTGTTAATGGTGAAAATCCAAATGGAGTTAGTGATGGAGAATCAGATTCTGAAGCTGTACCAATTCTTTTTGATAACGTACCAGTAAATGGATATTTTACAGTAACTAAAACTGCAAATAGACCAGATATTAATCAAACAGGAGATCCAATTACATATACTATTGTAGTTGATAATACAGGCTATGCTGCTGTTTCTAATCTTGTAGTTACAGACCCTTTAATAGGTGGCGTTTTAACAAACCCTGCAGGAGATACTAATGCAGATGGAATTTTAGATGTTAATGAAATTTGGACTTATACAGTATTATATCTTACACATTCAAATGCTATTCAAGGAAATGGTATGGACATTAATGGTAATCAAGACGGTGATGGTGATATTGATAATACCGTAACTGTAGTTGGTGAAAACCCATCAGGTGTTGCTACTGAAACAGATACAGCATCAGCTGTTGTTTTAGTTGTTTATGACGGACAACCAGCTAATGGTTTTTATACGGTAACAAAAACAGCAAATGTAGCTTCAGTTAATAATACTGGGAATTTAATTACATATACAATTGTTGTTGATAACACAGGTTATGCACCTGTACAAAATGTTATAGTTAATGATCCTTTATTAGGAGGAAATCTTGTACTAACAAGCGGTGATAATGGAAATGGAATTTTAGATACTTGGGAAACTTGGACATATACCGTTACTTACACTGTGCCACAATCTGCAATAGATGGATATGGTCTAGATACTGATGGTAATATTGATGGAGATGGTGATATTGATAATACAGTTACAGTAAACGGTCAAGATCCAAACGGAGACCCTGTAGATGTAAATGAAACTGCTTCAGAAACAGTTGATATAGTATATGCAAATGTTCCTGCTAATGGTTATTATACTGTTGTAAAAACAGCCGATGTTACTGAAATATTTCAAGCAGGTGACATTATTAATTATACAATTACTGTAACTAACACAGGTTATGCGGCCGTTAATAATGTTGTTGTAAATGACCCAATGGTTGGTGGTATATTAGTTTTATCTTCTGGAGATACTAATGGAAATAATATTTTAGATATTAATGAAATTTGGATATATAATGCAAGTTATACTGTTGTACAAAACGATATAGACACTAATGGAGGTGGAGATTTTGATATTGATAACTGTGCTACAGTTGATGGTCAAAATCCTGCAGGTAATCCTACAGAACAAGATTTAGCTTGTGTTCCTGTAAATATTAGAAATTATTATTATTCTGTAACTAAAATAGCTAATGTTGCAAGTGTTAATGCTCCTTCGGATGCTATTATTTATACAATTACAGTAGAAAATAATGGTAATGTTGATGTACATAATTTAGTCGCTAATGACCCATTATTAGGTGGTAATTTAGTTTTAAGTAGTGGAGATACTGATAATGATGCTGTGTTAGACACCAATGAAACTTGGATTTATACAGTTAATTATACAACACCTCAATTAGCTTTTGATGGTTTTGGTTTAGATACAAGCGGTCAAGCCGACGGTGATGGCGATATAGATAATACGGTTACAATTAATGGTGAAGAACTTGGAGGTAATCCAACTGATACTTTAACTGCTTCTGCAGTTGTTACAATAATTTATAATCCTCCAGCAAATGGATATTATACTGTTCAAAAAGATGCTGATTTAGCAAGTGTAAATACAGTAGGTCAAACAATTAATTATACAATAACTGTTGTTAATACAGGTTATGCTGCTGTAAATAATGTTCAAATTACAGATACTTTAACTACTGATGAAGCGTATTTAAGTGGAGATACTAATGGAAATAATATTTTAGATATAAATGAAACTTGGATTTTCACGGCTTCTTATACAGTAACTCAAAGTGATTTAGATAATAATGGTATTAATTCAAGCGGTACAGCTGATGGTGATGGTGATATTGACAATGCAGTTGTTATTCAAGCGAATAATCCAGCAGGAACAAACCTAACAGTTTCTGATACAGAAGTTGTACAAATTACATTTAATAATGTTCCTGTTGATGGATATTATACAGTAACCAAAGTTGCAGATGTTGCAGATGTAGATGCAGCAGGAGATATTATTAATTATACAATAACTGTAGATAATACAGGTTATGTTGCAGTTGATAATGTTGTAGTTAATGATCCACTTTTAGGAGGTAATCTAACTTTAACAAGTGGAGATACAAATAACAATGGTCTTTTAGATGTAAATGAAACTTGGATTTATAGTGTAGCTTATGTAACTCCTCAATTAGCAATTGATAATAACGGTTTAGATACAAACGGTGCCGGAGATAATGACGGAGATATTGATAACTGTGTAACCGTAAACGGAAATAATCCTGCAGGGACAGCAACTGAAACTGATACAGATTGTGTTGCCGTTAATGTTGTTTTTTCAGGAACAGATTATTTTACAACAACTAAAGTAGCTGATGTAGCTCAGGTATCAACAGTTGGCGATGTAATAAATTATACAATTGCTGTTGCAAGTAATGGTATTGCTGCTGTTCATAATTTAATAGTAAACGATCCTCTTTTATCAAACGAAATTTATGTAAGTGGTGATGATGGAGATAATATTTTAGAAACAGGTGAAACTTGGATTTATACAGGTTCGTATACCGTTACTCAATCAGATTTAGATAATTATGGTATAGATACTAATGGTAATGCTGATGCTGATGGCGATATCGATAACTGTGTTACAGTTAGTGGTTTAAATCCAATTAATAATCCTACAGAAACAGATACTGTTTGCGAAACAGTTGATATTAATTATTTACCACCAAATGGATATTTTGATGTTACAAAAGTAGCAACAGTTGCCGATGGTAATAATTATGTGGATCAAAATACAGATGTAATTAATTATACAATTCAAGTTATTAGTACAGACTATGTACCGGTAAGTAATATTGTTGTTACCGATCCAATGTTTGGAGGTGTAATGGCTGGTCCAGATAATGGAGATACTAATGGAAACTCTATATTAGATGCAGGCGAGACTTGGACATATAGTGGTTCTTATAATGTTACACAAAATGATTTAGATACTTTTGGTGATAGTGATGGAGAAATTAATAATACAGTTTCTGTTAGTGGAGTTAGTCCATCTAATGACCCTGTTGGACCAGAAGCTGCTTCTGAAATAGTACTTATCAATTTAAATCCTGGTCCAGATGGTTTCTTCACAGTAACAAAAACATCTAACGTAAACGAAGTCCATAATGTAGGTGATATTATAACCTATACTATATCAGTAGTAAATGAAGGTTATGTTGTTATGAATAATATTGTGGTTAATGATCCATTAATTACAAACGAAGTATACGTTAATGGAGATGATAATAACGATGGTATTTTAGATTTAATAGAAACTTGGGTTTATACAGGAACGTACACACTAACACAAAATGATATTGATACTAATGGTGGAGGAAACGGACAAATAAATAATATAGTTACTGTTACAGCAGACGATTCTGCAAATAATACAATTACAGAACAAGATAATGTAGATGTTGATATTATAATTACAATTCCTGTAGGAGGCTTATACAATATAACAAAAAGTGCTAACCCAACTACAATTTCAAATGTTGGAGATATTATAACATATACAATTACAGTAACAAGCACTGATTTTGCTGCTGTAACAAATGTAATTGTTAATGATCCATTATTAGGTGGTAATTTAACAATAACATCAGGAGATTCAAATAATAATAACATACTAGATATTAATGAAGAATGGATTTATACCGTAAACTATACAGTGCCACAAAGTGCGATTGATAATAATGGTTTAGATACAAATGGTAATCCAGATGGCGATGGAGATATTGATAATACCGTTACAATAAATGGTACAGATCCATTAGGTAACACAACGGTTCAAAAGGAAGCTAATGAAGTAGTCCAAATAAACGCTATACCACCTCCAGGAGGTTATTATACAGTTACAAAAGCAGCAAATGTAGCAAGTGTTGATACTGCAGGAGATGTTATTAATTATACTATTACAGTAGCAAGTACAGGTGCTACAGCAGTAAATAATGTGGTTGTTACTGATCCATTAGCAGTCATGACTTATCAAAGTGGAGATTTAAATACAGATACTATCTTAGATATTAACGAAATTTGGGTATACACAGGTAGTTATGTTGTTAATATAAGTGATATAAATTCAAATGGTGGTGGCGATGGTGATATTGATAACACTGTTGCAGTAAATGGAAAAAACCCACAGGGTATCGATATTATTGAAGTAACAGCTTCCGAAGAAGTGGATATTATATTCAATCCACCAGTAGATGGCTATTTTAATATTGATAAAACAGCTACCGAATTATTTGTAGATGAAGCAGGAGATTTTATTCATTATACAGTTACTATTACAAATACGGGTTATGCAGCGGTGAGTAATCTTGTAGTAAACGACCCATTATTAGGTGGTAATATGGCATATTCATTAGGAGATATTAATAATAATAATTTATTAGATATTAATGAACAATGGATTTATTTTGGAATTTATACGGTTACAGCTTTAGATATCTCAACAAATGGTGGAGGCGATAATGATATCGACAATACAGTTACAGTTGTTGGTCAAGACCCTATAGGTAACCCTACAGAAACAGATACTGATAATGCTGAAGTAGATATAATTGATATTAATGTATTATTTGATGTAACCAAAGTAGCTAATCCACAGCAAATAAGTAATGTTGGAGAGGTTATAACTTATACTATTTCTGTTCAAAACTTAGGTATTGACTTTCTTACAAACGTTGTAGTTACAGATCTTATGGCCACTATTAATCCTTTGGTATTAGTATCAGGAAATCTTAATAATGACAGTATTTTAGATTTAACCGAAACTTGGGTGTATACATATGATTATACAGTTACTCAAAATGACATAGATACTAATGGTGGCGGAGATGGTGATATTGATAATACTGTTTTTGTTGCGAGTAAAGATAGAGGTGGAGCAGATGCATTTGGACAGGCATTTGAAGATGTGACCATTATTCACCCTCCAAATGGATATTATACCGTTGACAAAGTATCTGATGTAGCAACAGTAAGTGCTATTGGCGATATAATTAATTATACAATTACTGTAACAAATTCAGGACAAACAATTGTGAGTGATTTAGTGGTAGTTGATGATTTATTAGGTGGTATTTTAACCTTAGATTCAGGAGACACAAATAGTAATGGATTGTTTGATATTGGTGAAATTTGGATTTATTCGGGTATGTATACAATTTCAGCAGTAGATTTAACAAATGGAGGAGTTGATACGCAAGGTAACCCTGATGGTGATGGAGATATAGATAACTGTGTTAATGTAAATGGAAATAATCCCGCAGGAGATTCTATTGATGAAGAAACCGATTGTGTTGAAGTAGATATATTATATTTAAACCCTAGTTATACAGTTTCTAAAGTTGCAAATACTGCTTCTGTAGATGCAGCAGGAGATATAATTACATATACTATTACGATAGATAATGATGGAGATGCACCAATTAGTAATATCGTTGTAGTTGACCTATTAGCAATAAATGTTGCTTATATTAGTGGAGATACAAACAATAATAATATATTAGAAGTATCAGAAACTTGGGTTTATGAAGGAACGTATACAGTTACGCAAGCCGCAATAGATGGAAATGGTGTAAATAGTAATGGAGTAGTTGATGGAAATGGTTTTGTCGATAATATTGTAATAGTAACAGCTCTTGAACCAGATGGCACGCCTATGTCTGAAACTTCTTCCGTAGCGGTACCGATTGATTTCATTTCAGGAACAGCAGCTTATAGTGTATTGAAGGAAGCAAATCCAACAAGTATATCTGGACCTGGAGATATTGATTATACGATAACGGTAACAAACATTTCTTCATACGCAGTAAGTAATGTTTTCGTAAGTGATCCATTAGTAACATTAACCTTACAAAGTGGCGATAATGCTCCATTAGGAGTTTTAGATGTTGGCGAGGTTTGGATTTACACTGGTACATATACAGTAACTCAAGCAGATATTAATGGCAATGGAGTTGATATTAATGGTACTATTGATAACGATGGTGATATAGATAATACAGTAACGGTAACGGGAGATAATCCTGGCGGAACAGCAACGATTCCTGTTTCCGATTCTATAGCGGTACCGATTGATTTCATTTCAGGAACAGCAGCTTATAGTGTATTGAAGGA
>CAZOQL010000002.1:54728-55458 GCA_964582005.1 uncultured Flavobacteriaceae bacterium
AATCCTGGCGGAACAGCAACGATTCCTGTTTCCGATTCTATAGCGGTACCGATTGTTATAGATCCAGGGCAAGATGGATTCTTTATCACAACTAAGGAAGCAGATATAGTGACAGTTACTGCACCAGGACCAATTGTTTATACAGTTAAAGTTGAAAACACAGGGTTTGCTGCAGTAACTAATATTGTTGTAACGGATCCGTTAATTGTTATATTATATCAAAGTGGAGATACTAATACAAATGGAATCTTAGACATTGATGAGATTTGGGTATACATAGGAACTTATCAGGTAACTCAAGCGGATATTGATGGTTACGGAGTAGATACCACTGGCGTTATAGATGGTAATGGCTTTGTAAACAATACGGTAGAAGTAACAGGAACGGACTTAACAGGAACAAACGAAACAGATACAGCAAGTATTGCTGTACCAATTGTAATTGATCCACCAGGAGGTTTCTTTACTGTCAATAAAATAGCAGACATAGCTGTAATTCCGATACCAGGAACGATAACCTATACAGTTGAAGTTGCTAATACAGGAGCTGCAGCCGTAATAAATATAGTAGTTGTAGACCCATTAGCAACAGATATGACTTATATAAGTGGAGATTTAGATGGCGATAGTATTTTAGATATTACAGAAATTTGGGTCTATGAAGGAACCTACGATGTCACCCAAGCAGATATTGATGGTTACGGAGTAGATACTAATGGTGTTATAGATG
>CAZOQL010000002.1:55558-58093 GCA_964582005.1 uncultured Flavobacteriaceae bacterium
AACGGACTTAACAGGAACAGATGAAGTGGATACAGCAAGTGTAGCGGTACCAATTATATTTATACCGCCAGCAGATGGTTATTATACAGTAACTAAAGAAGCAAATCCAGCATCAATAAGTGTAGCAGGAGAAGTTATTACGTATACAATTACAATTACAAATACAGGTTATGTTGCAGTAAGTAATTTAGGAGTAACCGATCCATTAGTAACCGATTTGCAATATGTAAGTGGTGATGTAGATGGAGATAATGTGTTAGATGTTAATGAATCTTGGGTTTACTCAGCTTCTTATACAGTTACACAATCTGATATTGATAATAATGGAATTGACGAAACAGGAGCTGCCGATGATGATAATGATATTGATAATATTGTTACTATTACTGGTGAAAATCCTTCTGGAAATCCTACCGAAACAGACGAAGGACATGAAGATGTTGAAATTATTTACGACACAACAGTTCCTTCTTATATAGTTTCAAAAACTGCGGATTTAGATTTTGTAGATGAAGTAGGAGAAGTAATTACCTATACAATTATTGTAGAGAATACATCCTCATTTGCAATTAGCAATGTACAAGTAAATGATCCATTGGTTACATTGACGCTTATTAGTGGAGATATTGACGGAGATAACTTATTAGATGTTGATGAAATTTGGGTTTATGAAGGAACTTATACAGTAACTTTAGAAGACTTTAATGGAAATGGTATAAATGCTTTTGGTGATGTTGATGGCGATGGTGATATTGATAATGAAGTAACTGTTTCAGGAACAGCTCCAAATGACGATCCAACAACAGATGAAACGGATACAGAAGTAGTATTGTTGAACCAACGTTCAGGTATTGTGATGACAAAATCTGCTCCAGCAACCTTCTGTAATCAGGATAGTGAAATTGAGTATACAATTATTGTAGAGAATACAGGTAATATTACGTTATCTAATATTACAATTTTGGATGATAATGCAGACACTAATCCAAATACTATTGCAACGTTAGATCCAGGTCAAACCGAAACAGTTATAGTGATTCATACGATAACTACTTTGGATAGAGCTAATGGACAAATATTTAATTCGGCTACTGTTGAAGCAACCGATGTTAATAATGATGTGGTTACCGATATATCTGATGATCCAAATAATAGTGATGATATTGATTCGGATGGCGATGGAGATCCTGATGATATCACTATTGTAATTCAAGATGCTGATTGTGATGGTGTATCTGATTGTGATGATTTAGACGATGATAATGATGGTATTTTAGATGTTGTTGAAAATGGAGGGATTGAGCCTTGTGAAGATTTGGATGACGATGGTGTATTCGCATACCTTGATGATAATGATAATGACGCATCGATTGGAAATGATGACGGCTTACCACAGAACGATCTAGATGGTGATAATTTACCAAATCATTTAGATATTGATGCGGATGGAGATGGAATCCCAGATAATGTAGAAGGTCAAGATACCGATGATTATATAGAGCCATTAGGAATTGATTCTGATTTAAATGGTTTAGATGATGCTTATGAATCTACTCCAGGCGCAGGTGAAGGAATTACTCCACAAGATACAGATGGAGATCTTATGCCAGATTATCTAGATTTAGATTCAGACAATGATAATGTACCAGATAATATTGAAGGACATGATCACGATGGTGATGGTATTGCAGATAATATTCCTACAGGAACAGATGAAGATAATGACGGATTAGATGATGGATATGAAGGAAGTAATATTGATGATCAAGATGTAAATGACGAAATTGACATGCCGTTGGTTGATTTGCCAGATAATGATGGTGATGCAGGAACAGATGAAGGTGATGTTGATTATAGAGATACCGATGATGACAATGATGGTATCCCTACAATTGATGAAGATAATGATGATGATGGAAATTATGAGAATGATGATTGTGATTTAGACGGGATTCCAGATTATCTAGACGAAGATCCTTGTTTTATTGATATGCCAGATGGATTTTCACCAAATGAAGATGGTAATAACGATTTTTATTATATTGAAGGATTGGTAAATCTTTATCCTAATTTCTTTTTAGAGATTTATGATAGATATGGTAATATTGTATACGATTACAAACATAATGGATCAAGCTCTGAACCAAATTGGTGGAAAGGATATTCCACAGGAAGATGGACTTTAAAAGATAATGAACGTGTACCAGCAGGTACTTATTTCTATCTTTTATATCCAAATAGAGAAGGATATAAACCAAGTTCAGGTTGGTTGTATGTAAATAGGTAAATGTAAATATTAAGACAAATTCGAAATGAAAATTTCGAATTTGTCTTAATATAGAGAATGGTTTAAAATAAGTAGTTTAATGAATAAAATAATATAATTAAGGTATTTTTTAAATAAATAATATTAAATTTGCAAGAAGAGCAATTAATTAATCTCTTAATTAGATTGATAATTTTAATAAGTATGAAACAAATATTTTTATTAGCATTAACTTTGTTGTTAACAATTACAACAAGTTACGGTCAACA
>CAZOQL010000003.1:0-1236 GCA_964582005.1 uncultured Flavobacteriaceae bacterium
AATAATTTTATTTCGTTTTTTTTTAAAAAATTGTTAATAAATAATTGTGCTTTTTATTTGAACATTATAATTTATTGTATCTTTGCAATTAATTAAAATAAACTATTTAACAAATAAAATGAAAAGAATGAGAAAAATTTTACTATTTGGTCTTACAATGATTTTTGGAGCAACTGCTTTTGCTCAAGGCCTACCAACTAATGCTGAACCAGGCAAGTGCTACGTACGCTGTACTACACCTGATGTTTGGAAGAATGAAACTATATCGGTACAAACTGCTGCTGCATATAAAGTGTTGAAAGCACACGGACCACAATATACTACTGAGGACGTAACTTTAGAAACTCAAGTTGCAAGTTCTCGTTTAGAAGTTGTGCCTGCACAATACGAAAACAGAACTGTGGAAGTAGTAGTGCAACCTGCAACATCTCGTTTAGAGCTAATTTCTGGAGAAACTACAACTAATACAGATACTATGGTAACGCAAGAAGCTACTTCTCGCTTAGAAGTTGTTCCTGCTCAATACGAATCAAGAACTATTGAAATTGTTGTTCAACCAGCATCAAGTAGAACAGAAATAATTCCTGCACAATACGAACAAAGAAAAGAAACTATTGTTATTCAAGAAGCATCTACTCGTTTAGAGCTAGTTCCTGCAAAAACAGAAGTAGTTACTGAAACTATCGTTACGCAAGAAGCTACTTCTCGTTTAGAAGTTGTTCCTGCACAATACGAATCAAGAAATGTGGAAGTAGTTGTACAAACTGCATCAACTAAAACTGAAATCGTTCCTGCGCAATACGAACAAAGAAAAGAAACTATGGTTATTCAAGAAGCAACGACTCGTTTAGAGGTTGTTCCTGCTGAATGGTCTACGGAAACTTTAACTTATGTTAAAGGTGTTAGAGCTTCTTCATTACAAATTGTTCCTGCTGAATTTAACAATTCATCTCAAACTATTGTAACAAAAAATGCATCAGCAAGATGGGTAATGGGTGATAAAGCACCTGATTGTGAAGATACAGATCCTAATGCTTGTAGAGTTTGGTGTTATAGAGACGTACCTGAGCAAGCTGTTACAGTTTCTCAACGTAATTTAACTAAAGATGCAACAATTGTATCTGTACCTTGTACTGGTGATTCTGGAAACGGAGATTGTACTGAAACTGCAACGTATACTAAACGAGTTTTAGTTAAACCAGCAACTACTAGATCAGTAACAATACCTGCAAGAAC
>CAZOQL010000003.1:1336-20171 GCA_964582005.1 uncultured Flavobacteriaceae bacterium
AACGAGTTTTAGTTAAACCAGCAACTACTAGATCAGTAACAATACCTGCAAGAACTAAAGAAATTACTAAAACAGTAATGGTTAAGCCTGCAACTACTAGATCAATTCCTATAGCTGCAGTTACTAAAAAAATCAAAACAATTGTTATGGTTAAACCTGCAACTACTAGATCAATTCCTATTGCTGCGGTTACTAAAAACATTAGAAAAACTACGATTATTCCTGCTACAACTAGAGAAGTTGCTATAGCGGCTAGAACTAAATCAGTTAAAACTATTGTTATGACACAGCCAGCAACTACTAGATCAATTCCTGTTCCTGCTAAATTTAGAACTGTTACTAAAACAGTATTATCTAAAGCTGCTTGGACGGATGAAACTATTGTTCCTGCACGTCATCAAGATGTAACTAAAGAAATTTTAGTAACTAAAGGTGGCTTAACTTCTTGGGAAGAAGTTGATTGTAAATTACAAGACAACACACCACTTCCAATTAATTGGAATTTAGGCAGTGCAACTTTAACTAATAAAGCTAAAGGTATTATTGATTCAAGATTAATGCCAATCTTAAACAAAGGTATCTCTATAGCACTTGCTTCTCATACAGATGCTAGAGGTTCTGATTCTTCAAACCAACGTTTATCTGAAAGAAGAGCTCAAGCAGTTGTTAACTATTTAATTACTAAAAATGTTAACCCAAGCCAATTAACTGGTAAAGGTTACGGTGAAACTAGATTAACAAACAGATGTGCAAACAATGTAACTTGTACTGAAGCAGAACACAGAGCAAACAGAAGAACAACTTTTAGAGTTGTTTCTAAATAAGTAAAATATTAAAATAATATTTGTAAAAAGGAGAAACATAAGTTTCTCCTTTTTTTGTTCTTAACTTTAATTAATAACCTCATCCTATTTTAACCAATCACATAAATTATTTTATAGATTCTGTAAATAATATTGACTATCTACGCTATTATATTGATCAATCTGACTATAATTATCATTTGGCATGAAATTATTAAAAATTGAATTAAATAATGAATACCTGTACTTATTTAGGCAAAGTTCCTATCAAAGCAATATATGAAAGAGGAAAATAGATACTAAGCTTAATGTATGTCAAATAATATCGTGACACCTTGCCCTTAAACAATCTGTAATGAGCAAGACAATGACTATTTCGTCATCTTACCTTGCATCAACAATAATTACTCTAACAAACCTAAGATAGTAACTTTATCACTCTCATAATAATCAATAGGATTACAACCTAATTCGCCTTCAGGCGTTGAAATATCCTGATTTTTAAAATAATCTAACCATGCTTGATCGGTTTTTCCAGTGGTTTGATTTACAAAAGTCATTGGTTTTACTTTAAATATATGTTCTTGATTTTCGTCCAAAAATATATCATAGATAAATTCAGAACAATAATATTTATCATTATTCAATTTAAACTCCTCATCATAAGGTAAGCCAATTAATGCATTCGCTTTACTAATAGCTTTAGGAATATATTGTTGATAGTCCTCTTTTAACCTTCCAACAACAACCCGTGATTTTTGATTGGGTTGAAGGTCTCTATGCAAAAAAAAATCTAGTGGTATTTTTGAAACACCATCGTAAGCCTCAATAACAAACATCCCACTTCCTTCTTTCACTACAACTGCTATATGAGAAAATCGTTCGCCATTTCTACCTAAAGTTGCGTTTTCAATAGCATCACATAAAGCGCCACAATTTAAATCTTGAAACAATAAATCACCTGTTTTAAGTTCTATTGTTGAATTTGAGTTACACGAATACAAGAACATAATTATCCAACTTATTTTTCGATACATCTATTGTCTTTTAGGATGCACAAAATCAATTTCTTTAATGATACGTTTTGCTCCTGCATACTGGTCAATAATAAACATAATATATCGTACATCTACCATAATATTACGGCAAATTTCAGGATCATAATTATAATCACTCATCGTGCCTTCCCAAACACGATCAAAATTCAGACCTACTAAATTCCCATAAGCATCTATTACTGGACTTCCGCTATTACCACCAGTAGTATGGTTTGTACCTAAAAAATTGACTGGCACTTTACCCTCATCAGCATAATTAGAATAATCTTTAATTTTATATAAATCTAATAATTTTTGAGATACGTCAAATTCGTAATCGTTTGGTTTATATTTTTCTATAATTCCTTTTAAAAAAGAAACAGGCTTGTAATAAACGGCATCTCTTGGCTCATAACCTTTCACTTGCCCATACGTTACTCGCAAAGTACTATTCGCATCTGGAAAAAATCTATCTTCTGGAAAAACTTCCATCAATACTTTCATATATTGTTTTTGTGTAATTGCGATTTTATCTTGAATTTTAAAATAATCAGGATTAATTTTATCATAAAATATTTTTGCTAATTCTTTACCAAATATATATCCATAATCCTTATTTATACGTGCAAGTACTTCTGTAGAATCGCCTTTTAACAAAGAGACCATTTTATCATAACTAACAAGATTAGAAGTGGTGAAAATCATTTCTGCCATTTCTTCCATCGTTGTATTATTTATATTTTTTGGCGTGTATTTTTTAGGATTGTTTTTTACATATAAATTCATTAATTCAATAAATACTTCTTTATCTACATTGACATTGTAATTTTTATAAAATCCTTTATATCGTTTTAATAACCTTTCTTTCGCTTTTGTAAATGCCTCTTCGCCTTTAGAAGCAGTTCGTTCTAATTGATATAACCTAAATGTTGCATTTAGAACTTCTACATTTCTATATACGGTTTCTACCCAAATATCTCTTGCCAAAGCCACTTCTTTAACATCAGCGTATAGTTGTGTGAATTCTGGTAAAATAGATTCATTTTTAGTTCCTTTTACTTTTTTGGCAAAAGCCTTTTCTAAAAGTTCTTTCTTTTCAATTGCTTTTGATTTTTTAATTCCTTGATTTTCTCCAATCCATTTTTTCCAATAATTTGCAATAGAAGCAAATTTAGATGCATATTGTATTTTTATGGCATTATCCTTACGCATAAATTTATCTACCACTTTAAGTGCTTTATCTCTAATTTCAATCTTTACTGGGTTTAAAGTGTTTACAATTTGATCTAATGCTACCGCTGGTAAATACTGATTTGTTCTACCCGGAAAACCATATACTAAGGTAAAATCTCCTTCTTCAACTCCATCTAAAGATATTGGCAAATGATGTTTTGGCGTATACATTACGTTATCTTTACTATATTCTGCTGGCTTATTATTTTTATCAGCATAGATTCTAAATAAAGAAAAATCACCAGTATGTCTTGGCCACATCCAATTATCGGTATCTGCTCCAAATTTTCCAATAGAAGATGGTGGCGCACCAACCAAACGAATATCTTTAAAGGTTTCGGTAACAAATAAGAAATATTGATTTCCTTTATAAAATGATTTTATTTTAGCTTCTTGCCAAGTTTCTTTTTGAGTAGCGTCTTGCACTTTTTTAATATTTTGACTTATCTTATCTTTCTTTTCCTTATCTGATAAAGCATCGGTTACGCCATTAAAAACTGATATAGAAACATCCTCAATTCTTTTTATAAAGGTAACGACCATTCCAGGGTTTTGCAATTCCTGCTTGGCTTTATAAGCCCAAAAACCGTCTTTTAAATAGTCTTTTTCCGTAGTAGAGTGCGATTGAATTGCGCCATAACCACAATGATGATTGGTTAATAATAAACCTTTTTTTGAAATAACTTCAGCAGTACAACCGCCGTTAAAATGTACTATTGCGTCTTTTAAACTTGGCTTATCTTCGCTATAAATGTCTTTTGCAGTCATTTGTGAACCTAAAGCTTTCATTTCTTTTTCGTTCATGCCTTCTAGCTGTGACGGAATCCACATACCGCCTTGTTGCGCATAGATACTAACACCAATAAATAGAATACATACTTGTAGAAAGTTTTTCATTATATTAAATTTTAAATTAATTACTACAAATATAATCATTTCAAGTTCGAATTTTTCTTATAAAGAAATTTAAAACAGCTATATTTACAAAAATAAATTTATATACAATATGATTACTTTAGCTACACCACTATTTACAAGCGATACCATTGTTTTTGGACTATTAATGCTTAGTTTAGGATTGATATTTTACACTTCTTCTAAGAAAACAGGTTTTTGGTCCAAATTTTATAAAATTGTACCTGCACTTTTTATGGCATATATGTTACCTGCTATTTTAACCACTTTTGGAATCATTGCTCCTGAATGGACAACAACTAATGTCACAACTGGAGAAATAACCGAACACCATACTAGCTTATATTACGTAGCAAGTAGGTATTTATTACCAGCAGCATTGGTATTAATGACCTTAAGTTTAGACTTAAGAGCCGTTTTTAGTCTAGGTCCAAAAGCATTAATTATGTTTTTTACAGGAACTGTTGGTATTATAATTGGCGGACCAATTGCTATATTAATTATATCTTATTTTTCACCAGAAACCGTTGGTGGCGCTGGTTCAGATGCTGTTTGGAGAGGTTTATCTACTTTAGCAGGAAGTTGGATTGGAGGTGGCGCAAACCAAACTGCTATGTTAGAAGTTTATGGATACAACCAAAAATTATATGGCGGCATGGTTTTCGTTGATATTGTTGTTGCTAATATTTGGATGGCACTTATATTAATAGGGATTGGGAAAACAGAAAAAATTGACAAATGGTTAAAAGCAGATACTTCGGCAATTGAAAGGTTAAAAGAAAAAGTTTCTAAATTTAGTGCAGATACAGAACGAAACCCAAGTCTTACGGATTTAATGATAATCGCTGCCATTGCTTTTGGAACCGTTAGTTTTGCACACTTTGGCGCAAGTCATTTGAGTATTTTCTTTAAAGGAGCCATTGGCGGAATGGAAAGTCAAACACTACGAAGTTCTCTTACTTTTTTAGGATCTTCATTCTTCTGGATGATTAGCATTGCTACTATTATTGCTATTATTTTATCATTCACTAAAGCGAGAAACTTAGAAGGTGCTGGCGCGAGTAAATTTGGTAGTGTTTTTATATATATTCTAGTGGCTTCAATTGGAATGAAAATGGATTTAGCCATGATTTTTGATAATTTAGGTTTAGTCGCTATTGGCGTTGTTTGGATGACAATTCATGCATTATTACTGATATTCGTAGCTAAATTAATTAGAGCACCATACTTTTTCTTAGCTATAGGAAGTCAAGCAAATGTTGGTGGCGCTGCCTCTGCTCCTATCGTTGCTGCAGCATTTCATCCATCATTAGCTACAGTTGGTGTTTTATTGGCTGTGGTTGGCTACGCAGTTGGAACGCTTGGCGCAATTATCACTGCAGAATTAATGCGTATTGTTTCTGGTGGATAATATAGCATCTAAAGACTGATTGAAAATTATTTGTTATTTTTTAAAAATACAAACCAAACAGTTATTGTTTGTAGTAAAATATTTAATACAATCATTGTAATTGAGGTATTTACCATTGCATAATAAGGGGTAACGTTCATCTATTAAAGATAAAGGTAATGCGGATAAACGTTTTAAAAACTCAAATAATTTAGTAATAAATCCCAGTATTACATGTTCACTTATAATTCCGCTTAACAAAGCTGCTATTAACCAAATAATAATTTCGGATTAATATTTCAAAAAAAAAATCTACTAAGTATTAAAACTTAGTAGATTAATATGTATCGTATTTTTATATTAAAAATCGGTGTTTATATCCCAAGCTTCTAAATAATCGGCTACTTTTTTAACAAACATACCGCCTAAAGCACCATTTACTACTCGGTGATCGTACGAATGTGATAAAAACATTTTATGACGTATGCCAATATAATCGCCTTCGCTTGTTTCTATAACTGCAGGCGTTTTACGAATTGCACCCAAAGCTAAAATACCAACTTGTGGTTGATTAATAATTGGTGTTCCCATAATAGAGCCAAAACCACCAACATTAGTTACAGTATACGTTCCGTCAACGATGTCGTCTGGACTCAATTTTCCTGTTCTTGCTTTTAATGCCAAACCATTTACTTGTTTTGCCATACCAACTAAATTCAATTGATCGGCATTTTTAATTACTGGTACAATTAAATTTCCATCGGCTAAAGCTGCTGCCATTCCTAAATTGATATTTTTCTTTTTAATGATATTATCACCATCAATTGAGATGTTCATCATTGGGTAATCTTTCAATGCTTTGGCAATTGCTTGCATGAAAATTGGTGTAAAGGTTAATTTTTCGCCTTCACGTTGTAAAAAATTATCTTTTACTTTAGTACGCCATTTTACAATATTAGTAACATCAACTTCTACAAATGATTGTACATGAGCAGCTTCTTGAACCGAAGCAACCATGTGGTGTGCAATCATTTTTCCCATACGAGACATCGCTATTATTTCATCGCCTTCTTGTATTGAAATTGCTTTTTTAGGCTTGTCTTTTTTAACAGGAGAAGCAATTTTTGTTTCCCCTTCTTTTTTAGCGGCTATTTCTTTATTAACTTCGGTTGGTTTATTTCGCCCGTTAGCAATATATGCTAATAGGTCATCTTTGGTTACTCTATTATCTTTACCTGAACCAGAAATCACTTCTAATTCGTCCATAGTAACTCCTTCGGTTTTTGCAATATTGCGTACTAAAGGAGAATAGAATTTACCACTTTTACTTGTTTTTAAAATAGCTTGCTTATCTGAATTTGTTGTACTAGTTTCGGATACTTGTTTTTCTATGGTAACTGAAGAGCTTGGTGTTTTTTCAGTAATCGCTACATTAGTAACTTCTATTTTTTCACCATCGGTTTGAATAATAGCAATGGTTTCGCCAACTGCAACAACATCATCTACTGCGTATTTCAATTCAATTAAAGTGCCAGCTACTTCGGATGGTACTTCACTATCTACTTTATCGGTAGCAATTTCAACAATTGCTTCGTCTAACTCAATAGTATCACCAACTTCTTTAAGCCAAGATGTAATGGTTGCTTCCGCAACACTTTCACCCATTTTTGGTAACTTTATTTCAAATCTTGCCATAACTTATACGTTCTTTTAACGAGGCGCAATTTACGAATTTATGCCGTAAATAAATACCGATTTTAACTTTAAATTCTACCTAAAATTGTTTTGTACTATTCAAAAAAAATCATTCTATTCGTTTTTTAGTAAAATGTATGATTGTTTTAGTAACTTTGTATTTATATGAAATTTGTATATTCGCTAAAACATTTTTTTGAATTACACGGCTTTAATGTTTTAAGTCGTTTTGCCGATCGCTTAGGAATGCGTGCAAAAAATGTGCGATTGTTTTTTATCTATATTTCTTTTGTCACCGTTGGTTTATCCTTTGGAATTTATTTAACCTTGGCTTTTTTATTAAAATTAAAAGACATGATTTATACAAAACGTAGTTCTGTTTTTGACTTGTAATTAGTTAAAAAATTGTGATGATTTACGATGTAATCTTATGAAAAAATTGTGATAAACACCTTAATTAATCTTCCGATAAGGATTAAAAAATGAGACTTAAAAATAAGTTGTTTAGTGTTATTTTACTTACTGTTATACTTATAACAACTGGTGTTATTGGGTATATGAGTATTGGTAATTACACTTTTATTGACGCCTTATATATGACTGTAATAACGGTTTCAACAGTTGGTTTTGGCGAGGTACATCCATCTTCGGATACAGAAAAATTATTTACCATCTTTTTAATACTAACTAGTATTGGTGTTTTTGCGCACATTGTATCTGTTACAACAGAATATATTGCCAACGGAAAATTATTTGAAGAACTAAAATTAAAAAAAATGCAAACCAAAATTAATAAATTACAAAATCATGCTATTGTTTGTGGTTATGGTAGAAATGGTAGACAAGCTGCTTTAAAATTAAAAAAACATGGAAGAGATTGTGTGATTATTGAAGGAGACTTGAATATGGCGAATGAAATTGAAAAAGCTGGTTTTTTATATGTCATTGGTAATGCTACCGATGATGAAATTTTAATACAATCTGGCATTGAGAAGGCAAGTAATTTAATTACTACTTTACCTAGTGATGCCGATAATTTATTTGTGATTCTATCCGCTAGACAATACAACCAGAATGCTACTTTAATTAGTAGAGCTTCTAACGATTTCTCAGAAAGGAAATTAAAAATTGCTGGTGCTAATAATGTTATTATGCTTGATAAATTAGGTGGCGATCATATGGCTTCTTTGGTGGTTTCTCCCGATATTATTGAGTTTATAGATAAACTATCTTTAAATAGAGATTGCGATACCAATTTAGAAGAAATTGATGTTAATAAACTACCTAAGAAATTTATTAATAAAACTCTATTAGACTTATATCTTCGTAAAAAAACAGGTTGTTCCGTTATTGGTATGAAAACGTTGGATAGTGATTATATTATTAATCCCGATACGGATGTTAAACTCAGCCCAGACTCTAAATTAATTGTTTTAGGTAATACCGAACAAATTAATCGTTTAAAAAAATTATATTAAATATTAATGCAACAAAAGAAAATTATCATAACAGGTAGCAATGGCTTATTAGGTCAAAAACTAGTAACTCTTTTTATTGCGCATAATTTTGAAGTATTTGCTTTTTCTAAAGGTAATAATAGAATTAAAAACACGGATGGTTTTGAATATTACAATGTAAATCTCACCAATTTTAGTAAAGTTAGTAGCTTAATTAAAAAAATTAAACCTGATTATATCATCAATGCTGCTGCGATGACTAATGTGGATTCTTGTGAATTAAGACGAAGAGAATGTAATGAGTTAAATATTAAAGCCGTTGAAAATTTAATTACATCGTGTAAGGAATACGCTATTCATTTAATTCATATCTCTACAGATTTTATTTTTGATGGTAAAAAAGGTAATTATATTGAAAGCGATCTTTCAAACCCACTAAATCACTATGGTTTATCTAAATTAAAATCGGAAAAAGCATTATTAAAATCGTCTATTCAATTTACCATTTTACGAACAATTTTGGTCTATGGCTTGGTTGATAATGCCAATAGAAGTAATATTGTTTTATGGGTAAAAAATTCATTAGAAGCGAATAAAGAAATTAGCGTAATAACCGATCAATATCGTATGCCAACTTTATCCGATGATCTAGCAATGGCTTGTTTGTTAGCAATTCAAAAAAATGCCACTGGTATTTTTCATATTTCCAGTAATGAATTATTAAGTATTTATGAAATTACTTTACAGATTGCCGAAACATTTGGGCTCGATAAAAATCTAATAAAACCAACTACTACGTATCAATTAAATCAAAAAGCTACGCGACCACCTAAAACAGGGTTTGTTATTAATAAAGCGGTTAATGAATTAGGGTTTACATCTGCTAAATTTAAAGATAGATTGGCTTTTTTTAAAACGCAATTTTAAGCATTCTATTCCTAAGCAAATTGAAATTCATTTTCTTTTCTCCTTAAAAGAAAATATTATAATATCTTTGTCATTCAATAAATCTACTATGCGTATTGACATTATTACGGTTTCACCAGAATTAATTAGAAGTCCGTTTGAACATTCTATTTTAAAAAGAGCCGTAGATAAAGGTTTGGCAGAAGTCCATTTTCATAATTTAAGAGATTATGCCATAAATGCTTATGGTAAAATTGACGACACGCCTTTTGGCGGTGGTGCTGGAATGGTTTTATTAATAGAACCTATTGCAAAATGTATTGAAAAACTACAAAAGGAACGTACGTATGACGAAATTATCTATACAACACCAGACGCTCCAATTTTAAATCAACAAATTGCTAACACACTTTCTTTAGCCGAAAATATTATTATTTTAACTGGTCATTATAAAGGTGTTGACCAACGTATTCGTGATTTATATATTACCAAAGAAATTTCTATTGGTGACTATGTCTTATCTGGTGGCGAATTGGCCGCTGCAGTTATTTGTGATGCTATAATTAGGTTGATTCCCGGTGTTATTGGTGATGAAATGTCGGCACTTACCGATTCTTTTCAAGATAATTTACTTGCTCCCGAAGTTTTCACAAGACCAGCCGACTACAAAGGCAAAAAAGTACCCGAAGTATTACTTTCTGGTAATTTTAAAAAAATAGATGCTTGGCGAGAAGAAAATGCTATGGAGCGCACACAACGTATTCGCCCTGATTTATTGGAATAAGCCTTTGTTTTAACAAGAAGATCTTAAAATTTAGAAATACTATAAAAAGAAAGTATTATTTCATAAAATAACTTAAATTTGCATCCACAAAAATAACCTCTGACGAAAATCGTGTATGTTGCTCTTGTAAAACCCATAAAATATACAAAAATGGATTTATTAAAATATGTAACAACAGAATTTGGTTCAAAAAACGATTTACCTGCATTTCAAGCTGGTGATACAATTACTGTGTTTTACGAAATTAAAGAAGGTAAAAAAGTACGTACTCAGTTCTTTAGAGGTGTTGTAATACAACGTAAAGGATCTGGAAATACAGAAACTTTTACTATTAGAAAAATGTCTGGTACTGTTGGAGTGGAAAGAATTTTTCCAGTAAACTTACCAGCTATTCAAAAAATTGAAGTTAATAAAAAAGGTAAAGTTCGTAGAGCACGTATTTACTACTTTAGAGAACTTACAGGTAAAAAAGCAAAAATTAAAGAAAGAAGAGTTAAATAATTTATCTTTCTCTTATCAAAAAAAGACTGTCTGAAAAGGCAGTCTTTTTTGATTTTATATAATTTTAAACATATTTTATATAAAATATTACAATCACATCCTTATAGTATGGATTTTGATTTAAAATATATTCCTTATATTTAATCTTCATTAAGCGACAAATATCAACGAATAAGAAAACAATCACACCAAATTATTCTATTTTTGTGTATCAATTTTTCGAAATATTAAATATTGACTGTAGCCTTAAAAAAAATAGTATCCGTTTTTTTTTATGTTTCTTTATGTTTACCAACCTTTTGGCACAACAAAAACAAGTAGAGGTAGATTCTACATACACAAATCAAAATTCAATTAGATTTAAGCATTTTAAAATTGATGAAGGTCTTTCTCAAGCAACAATTAATGATATTATACAAGACAAATCAGGTTTTGTTTGGATTGCAACACAGGATGGTTTAAATAGATTTGATGGCAATCATTTTAAACATTATAAACCTATAAAATCAGATTCTACTTCTATTTCTGGTAATTATATCAAAAAATTATTTCAAGATAATTTAGATAATATTTGGATTGGCACCATAGGTTCTGGTCTTTGCTACTACAATGTGGAACTAGAAAAATTTTATAAAGTAATTTTAAATAAATCAAAACCACATACCGAAAACATTTCAGACATTACGCAAGATTTAATAGGTAATGTTTGGGTAAGTACTAGCTCTTCGGGTTTATATAAAATAGATATCACTAAAAAAAAGAAAGTAAAAAAAATATTATTATCTAATAATTCTTATACTACTATACATATAGATTCCGATAATAAATTATGGCTAGGAGATTCCAATGGAAATGTACATACGTTACACCATAAAATTTATCAAAAATTAAATGTTAAAATTACAGGAAGTGTAAAATCTTTTTTAAAAAAAGATAATCAATTATTAATTGGAAGTGATTTTGGTTTATACATTTATGATACTAAAAAAAAAGTTTTAAATTTAATAAAGTTTCCATCAACAAATAACTCTAGAATAAAATTCGTAAATGACATTTTACCAAACAATAATAATACAGTTTGGTTAGCAACTGGTAGTGGACTACTCTTATTTAATTACGAAACGAAGAAAGTTCTTAAGCAAATTAACAATTCTACTCAAAACGAAAAAGGACTTACTTCTGGAACTGTTCATAGCTTATTACATTTAAATAATAAGCATTTATTAGTTGGCACTGCTAATGGTTTGAATGCATTGGATTTTAAAAACCCAACATTTAACACTATTTCAAAAAACAGTTTAGGAAAACGAATTTTAAATGATAATGTAGTTTTTTCTATACTTAAAGATAAAAATGATTTATGGATTGGTACTTCCGATGGTGGTTTAAACTTAATCCGAAATAACAAATCGTATTTTTTTAAAGAAAATGAAAAGGATGCGAAAAGCATTTCTGGCAATGTTATTAGAGCAATTAAAAAAGACACTATTAACAATAGATTATGGCTAGCAACAACTCGCGGATTAAGTATGTTGGATTTAAACACCTTTTCTTTAACCAATCCTAAATTTAAAGTGTTTCTCCATAATGCAAAAGATACCAATACAATAAATGAAGATTTTATTAAAGATATTACCCTAGATAAAAACAATGTATTATGGGGTGCAACACAAAGTATGGGTATTTTTAAATTAGAATTATTACCTGGTAAAGATGTTCAAATCACACGCTTTATTCATCAAAAAAACAACACAAATTCTTTAGTTAGTAATTTTACAAATTGCATACAAATTAGCAATTCAAATAGCATATGGATTGGCACAAAAAATGGAATTTCTAGGCTCGATATTAATCAAAATAAAACACCCGTTTTTTATAATTATTTCAAAGTAAACAAGAAACCACAAACACTTTCTAATAATAATATTTATGACATTTTAATAGATGAAAAAGAAAAAGTTTGGATTGCAACTCGGGATGGATTAAATTTATTCTTAGGGGAAAATAAATTTGAATCATGGCAACAACAAGACCAATTTCCAAATACTATTATATATAGTTTACAAAACGATAGTGATAGTAATTTATGGCTCGGAACTAATGATGGTTTGGTTCAATTTAACACAATAAGCAAAAAGTTTAAACACTATAGCATTGCCGATGGTATTCAAAGTAATGAATTTAATACGCATGCTAGATTTAAAGATAATAATAATCGAATTTTTATGGGAGGAATAGGTGGTGTAACTCATTTTTACCCTAAAAAAACAGGAACTATAGATTACGAAAAACCACTTTATTTTTCAGAATTAAAAATTAAGAATAAAGTAATTACTCCAAAAGAAAATCAACATAGTATTCTAAAAAAATCCATTACTAATACTACGGACTTAAAATTAAATTACAACCAATTTCCTTTCAATTTAAAGTTTTCTTCTATAAACTTTCAGTTTTATAAAAATATAAGTTATGCATATAAAATAAAAGAACAGACTAACGAATGGAATCCATTAAGCACTAAAGATATCTTGTTTTTAAACCTATCTCCTGGCAGTTATACTTTAGAAGTTAATGGGTTTTCAAGAGGTGAAATTTGGAAACAAAAACCATTAGAAATAAAACTTATTATTTTACCACCTTGGCACAAAACATGGTGGTCTTATTTAATCTACACCATCTTTATGCTAACCTTAATTTGGTTATTGCATTTGTTTAATTTAAATAGAAAATTGGCTATTGCCGAAAAACAAAAAACCTTAGAATTAGACGAATTGAAATCTAAAATGTACGCTAATATTTCTCATGAGTTTAAAACACCTTTAACTTTAATAAACGGCTTATCTACACTTTTAATAAAAGAGAATAAAAATAGTATCGATCAAGAAAAATTAAAAGGTATTTCGCATAGTGGTAATCAACTACTAAATCTTGTCAATCAAATGTTGGGTTTAATTACAATTGACACGAATAAAGCAAGAGTTTTTTATAAAAATGGCGATATTATTGCCTTCTTTAAAAAAGCAGTATCTGTTTATGAAAATGTAAATTACAAAGCGCAAGAATTTAATTTTTCATCGAATATGCAAGAATTAATAATGAATTTTGATGATGATAAACTCCAAAAAATAATAAATAATTTAATGTCTAATGCAATAAAATTTACGCCTGAAAAAGGCAAAATATATGTTGATGTATTTAGAGAAAATAAAAACTTATTATTAAAAATAAAAGATACAGGAACTGGTATCGAAGCAAAACATTTACCACATGTTTTTGAACGTTTTTACAAAACTTTTGATACCGATAATAATTTAGGAAATGGTATTGGCATGGCTCTTACAAAAGAATTGGTAGAACTTTTAAACGGTACTATTAAAGTTGAAAGTAAACTTAATAAAGGCACTCTATTTACTATTACATTACCAATTCGAAATAATGCCAATGTAACTGTACAAACTATTCATCAAAATAAGAATATTGATTTTTTAGAAGAAATTACTTTTGATAGTGATAACACTATAGGTAAAGAAAATACCGTTTTAATTGTTGAAGATAATATTGCAATACGAAATTTTATTAAAATTTTATTAGGAAATACTTATAGTATTCATACGGCAAAAAATGGAGTTGAAGGACTAAAAATAGCCAAAAATAAAAAAATTGATTTTATTATTAGTGATGTAGTGATGCCTAAAATGAATGGCTTAGAATTTTGTAAAGCCATAAAAAATAATATTACAACATCGCACATCCCATTTGTAATAATAAGTGCAAAAACTTCTAATGAAGATCGTTTAAAAGGTTTTGAATTAGGAATTGATGCCTATTTAAATAAACCTTTTAATAATGAAGAACTTCTTTTAATCGTTAAAAATTTATTGCAAAAAAGAAAAGAGCAAATTGTTTATTTTAAAAATTTATTAGATTTAAAAGAAGGTAGCCAACAAACTTCAATCAATCAATTAGATATTGATTTTATAAAAACAATTCAAGAAATTGCTTTAAATAATAACTCCATAAATGTTGATGAAATTGCTAAAAAATTAGCCACAAGTAGAACACAATTACATCGAAAAATAAAATCATTAACAGGCAAATCCATTACGCAATATAGTAACCATATTCGCATAGAAAAAGGAAAAAAATTGCTTAAGAATAAATCATTAAATATTAATGAAATCGCTTACGATTTAGGTTTTGAATCTACTAATTACTTTAGCCGTGTTTTTAAAAAAAAAACAGGAATAAGCCCCATATCTTTCCGAAAAGACTTATAAAATAAGGGTCTGGAACAATAGTACTTGTTTTTGAAACAATAGTACCTCCTAAAAAAATCATATTATAATAGTTTTGCTTTTATAAATCAAAAACAAAATTATTATGAAAAAAGCAACCTTATTTATAAACCAATATACAATCTTGGTTTTTACCTTATTAGTATCCGTTAATCTGTTTTCTCAAATTATAGTAGATAATAATATTGGTGTAAATGCACCATATTCGGATTTACAATTGGCAATTGACCAAGCAACTGCTAACGATGTTATATACGTACATCCGTCCGAAACCAGCTATGGCAATATAATCTTAGACAAACCGCTAACCATTATTGGTAAATCACATAGTCAAGTTGGTGTCGAAATTACAAAAATATATAGAATTTCGTTTACGCCAGCATCTTCGGGTAGTATAATACGAGGTTTTAATATATCTGAAAATGTTAATTTTAATGGTATAAACGGTACTTCGTTTACATCTAATGGAGAACAAGTAGAAAATATAACTATTGAATATTGCAAAGTTAATAATACGTTGGTATCTAATACAGTTAGGTTATACAATTTCGATAACTCTTGGGAAAACATACCAAGTTCTAATAATATTACTATTAGAGGTAATATTATTAGTAGAATAGTAATGAATACAACCAATCTTTTTATTACCAATAACTGGATTTGGGCAAGAGTAACAATTTGGAGACCAGACTCCACTGTTATAAATCATAACATCTTTACAGGTTCTAATATTATAAATAACGGTATTAGTATTGCTAAAGTACTGGTGCAAAATTGTATGTTTTTAAAAAACACTTCTGCTAATACTATATTACATACTAACGAATCACAATACGATAATTGCTTAACTTATAATTATGGGTCAGGCATATACAATATAAGTGCTACAGCAACAAATATGCTTACCAATACAATGTTATTGAATACAAATCCTCTTTTTGAAAATTTATCTAACGGGAATTTAACCGCTTTTTATATCGATAATGATTATTCATTACAAGTAAGTTCTCCAGCAGTTGGCACTGGTTTTAATGGTGAAGATATTGGCATTTTCGGAAATGGGTATGTATTTAATAATACTGGTACACCAGCAGAATATCCATCAGTAACTATTACAAATAGTACTGCAGTAGTTCCTAATAACGGAACATTAAGTGTAACTATTACTGCGAAAGCAAATTAATAGGATGAAACAAATAATAATTTTAATAGTTGCAATTGGATTTAGTTTATTTCCATTTGCACAACAAAATATTACTGAGATAGAGTACTATTTTGATACCGAACCAAATGTTGGCAACGCAATCAGTTTATCTGTAACTACAGGGAATACAATAAGTGAAACGTATAATTTTGACATTTCGGCTTTAGATACGGGTTTTCACTTTATTTATTTTAGAGCAAAAAACGATCAAAATGTTTGGGGTTTATACGATAAAAAAGTGTTTTATATTTCTGAACCTTTTGTTGGAACTAATACTACAATAACAAATGTGGAATACTATTTTGATGTTGAACCAAATACTGGTAACGCAACCAGTTTATCTCTAACTTCGGGCAATACAATAAACGAGACATATAATTTTGATATTTCAGCTTTAGATTCGGGTTTTCATTTTGTTTATTTTAGAGTAAAAAACGATCAAAATATTTGGGGTTTATACGATAAAAAAGTGTTTTATATTTCTGAACCTTTTGTTGGAACTAATACTACCATAACAGATGCAGAGTATTATTTTGACACAGATCCAGGGATTGGAAACGCAACTAATATTGGTTTACCATCACCAACAAACAACCAATATTCATTTAATTTAACGGCTTCTAATTTAAGCCAAGGTGATCATTTATTATTTATTAGAGTAAAAAATAATTTAAATGTTTGGAGTTTGTATGATGTGGTTGTTTTTACAGTAGATGGTTCTTTGGCTATAACGGATAATCAGTTTAATAATTCAATTACTATTTACCCTAACCCTGTAAAAGACAAAATAACCATTACAAGTACCAATACTATTACATCGTATAAAGTTATTGACATCACAGGTAAAACAATTCTTGAAAGTAATATGGTTTCTCATTCAATAGATACAAATATGCTTGAAACAGGTACTTACTTTCTAATTTTAAAATCAGAGAAGAACACGTCAGTTAAAAAAATAATTAAGTACTAAAAAAATATGAAATCTAAAATAAATTTTTTAAAATCAATACTACTAATAGGTATCGTTGCTATTTGCTTTTCTTCTTGTAGTAAAGATGAGGATTTTCCAAGCCCTAAAGCAAGTATTGAGCTTGTATCTGGTAATAATCAAACTGGGAATGGCGGTATGCAATTAAATGAACAAATTTTAATAAAAATAAAAGACAAGGATGGTAATTCTTTTTCAAACTTCCCTATAGATTTAATACATCTTGAAGTAGTAGAAGGCGCTGTATTTTTCGCATCGTCAGTAGCGGATAGTGATGGATTGATTTTTATTAATTGGAATTTAGGTAGTTCTCTTGGAATACAAACCCTAACTATAAGTGGTACTCATAATAGCTCGGAATTAGAAAATTCTCCAATTACGGTAAAAGCACTAGCTCAACCTTAACCGTTAATTTCAATAAAAGCAATAACCAGTAACTAAATAATTTAAAAAAATAAAAACAGAATAAACAATAACTTTAATCCTTAAATAATTATGAAAACAATAAAACAAATTTTAGCAACAACACTTTTTTTAGTATTGGTACTAACATCATGCTCAAAAGATGATGATGACACAATACCAAACCAAGCACCAGAAAGTTTTACCTTATTAACGATAACCAACAATGCAACAGATGTCACTGTAATACCAGCATTTACATGGAACACAAGTACAGATCCAGATGGTGACGCTGTTACCTACGATGTGTTAATAGGTACAACCAACAACCCAACAACGGTTTTGGCAAGTAACTTAAGTGACGCCAACTTTCAAACTACAGAAAGGCTGTCGTTATTACAACAATACTTTTGGAAAGTAGTAGCCAAAGACACTAACGGTAGCAGTACCGAAAGCGGTGTTTTTGCCTTTAACACAAGAAACTTAAAGATCCCCAACGCCGCAGTAACTGATGCAGCAGGTTTTTCGGCAAGAACAGGACATACCACTGTAACATTTAATAATAAATTGTGGGTGATTGGAGGAAATGATGGTTCTAAAAAAAATGATGTTTGGAATAGTTCAGATGGTATTAACTGGACACAAGTTAGTGCATTTGCTGGATTTTCGGGAAGACACAGTCATACTTCAGTTGTATTTGATAATAAAATGTGGATTATTGGAGGAAGTGGCGGAGGTTTTAAAAATGATGTATGGAGTAGCTCAGATGGTGTTTCTTGGACACAAGTTACTTCTTCAGCGGGTTTTGCTGCAAGAAGAGATCATACTTCAGTTGTATTTGACAACAAAATATGGGTAATTGGAGGAAGTCACCAAAACAATAGTCGAAAAAATGATGTTTGGAGTAGTACTGATGGTGTAACTTGGACAGAAGTTACGAATTCCGCAGCCTTTTCTATAAGATCAAGACATACATCAGTTGTATTTGATAACAAAATATGGGTAATGGAAGGACGTAATACGGTTTATAAAAGTGATGTTTGGAGTAGTGTTGATGGTGTGAACTGGACAATGGTGACGAATTCTATAGGCTTTACTGGAAGAAGAGATCATACTTCAATTGTATTTAATGATAAAATGTGGATAATTGGTGGGGCTGACGGAACTTATAAAAATGATGTTTGGAGTAGCACAGATGGTGTGAATTGGACAGAAGTTACTTCAT
>CAZOQL010000003.1:20271-43735 GCA_964582005.1 uncultured Flavobacteriaceae bacterium
AAAAATGATGTTTGGAGTAGCACAGATGGTGTGAATTGGACAGAAGTTACTTCATTAGGAGGATTTTCTAATAGGGCCGAGCATACATCGGTAGTTTTTAATGATAAAATATGGACGATTGCTGGATATGGAGGAGGAAATCGAAAAAACGACGTTTGGATATTCGATTAAAAAACAACATAAATAACAATTTTAATCCTTAAAAAATAACGTTATGAAAAAAATAACTTTAATTATTTTAACCGTAGTATTTGCAATAACAAGTTGCAGTAAAGACGATGAAACAGTAGACAATACCAATATCTTTCCTGGCGAAAAAATAGCTGTAGCAGGCGGTACTTTTCAAATGGGCGGCACTGGACCTTCTCAGGAACAACCCATACACAGCGTAACCCTAAATAATTTTAGTATAAGTAAATACGAAATTACCAACGCACAATACGTTATTTTTATGAATGATATAGGAGCTAATATAGATGGCAGTTTTAATGGTGTAGAATATTTAAATATGGATGATTCAGATGTACAAATAAGCCATACAAGTGGTAGTTTTATAGTAGATGCTGGTAAAGAAAACAATCCTGTAATAGAGGTAAGTTGGTTTGGAGCGAAAGCCTATGCAGAGCATTACGGAGGCAGACTACCTACCGAAGCAGAATGGGAGTTTGCTGCAAAAGGTGGTAACAGTAGCGTAGGTTACACTTATTCTGGCAGCAATACTATTGGTGATGTAGCTTGGTACGTTTCAAATTCAGGAAACACTACAACTACACAACCTGTTGGAACAAAAGCAGCCAACGAATTAGGATTATACGATATGACTGGCAATGTATGGGAATGGACAAACGATTGGTACGATGGTAACTATTACAACAGCAGTCCAAGTAACGATCCTCAAGGGCCACTTTCTGGTACTTTGCGTGTTATTCGTGGCGGTGGCTATTTCGCCTATGCCAGCCGCAGCCGTGTTGCTTACCGTTATTCCGAAAATCCAACCAACTCGTACTCCAATTTGGGCTTCCGCCCAGTGTTTGTCCCATAGTTCAATTAGCTATTTATTTTGAGCTAAAGAGAATTGTTATTTAGAAATGAAGGACGACCGGCAACAGTTAAACAACAGGTAAATACTACAAAAATGGGTAGTGAGAATTACTTTTTCACAAAAGTAAAGATGGAGTAAATTGAGGAGAGATTAATAACCTCAATCCGATATAAATTTATATCAAAGGTTTCGCATCAAAAAAGGGGAGTTTCATTGGGTTCACTAATTTAAGTTGAGCCCTTTGTTCTATTAACTATCCACCAACGCGTTTTACATTATAATTTTCTTTTTCTAAAATAGCAATAATTTTATCGCGATAGTTACCTTGAATAATTATTTCACCATCTTTAACACTACCGCCAACACCACATTTTTGTTTTAATAATTTACCCAACGTTTTTAAATCTATTTCGCTCCCTACAAAACCTTTTATAACCGTCACTGTTTTGCCACCTCTACCTTTATTAGAAAAGTGTGCTTCTAAGTATTGTTCGTTTTTACTTAGTTGCTCCACATTTATGCTATCAAATTTAGAAAAATCTTCTTTTTTATTGGTTGAAAAAACAAAACCTCCTAAGTCCGATAAACTATTTATTTTCTTTTTAGCCATTACGTTGTTTTAAGTATTTGACAATTCCCATAATAAAAAAGACAAAGCCCAATACTATTGCTGCATACGATATATAAAGGTATTCTTCCTTTAATTTTATAGACATAAATGCCACTAACATACCTGTGAACATTAACGTAGTTGGACTTGAGTTCCCCATTATAAGTATCTATTTTATCAATCCTAATTCTCGTAAACGCTCATTCAAATAAGCACCAGCTGTAATATCATCATACGCTTTTGGGTTATCCACATCTATACATTCTGGCAAACAATTTAATTCCATTTCACTTTTTGGATGCGTAAAAAATGGTATAGAAAATCTAGGTTTATCCCAATCTTCTTTTGGAGGATTTACAACCCTATGTATTGTAGAACGTAATTTATTATTAGTTAAACGCTGTAACATATCGCCAACATTAATAACCAATTGCTCTGACAATGCAGTTACCGAAACCCATTCACCCGAATTTGCTTGTACCTGTAAACCTGAAGCAGAAGCGCCCATTAATAGGGTTATTAAATTAATATCGCCATGTGCAGCTGCTCTAACTGCTCCTTTTGGCTCGCCAACTATTGGCGGATAATGTATTGGTCTTAAAATGCTATTACCATTATGTACAAAAGCATCAAAATACTTCTCATCTAAACCAATATACAATGCTAATGCTCTTAAAACATAGGTGGCTGTTTTTTCTAATTGTCTAAAAATTTCCATACCAACTTTATTGAAATTTGGGACTTCTTTTACTTGTACATTAGGATGGTAAGTATCTTTAATTTGTTCTCCATCGGTCACTTCTTGTCCAAAATGCCAAAATTCTTTTAAATCACCTTCGGCTCTACCTTTAGCAGATTCTTTTCCGAAACCAGTATAACCTCTTGCGCCGCCAATTCCATCAATTTCATATTTAGATTTTGTTGCAACTGGTAAATCATAAAAAGCTTTTACTTCTTTGTATAATTTTTCTGATAATTCATCTGATAAAAAATGACCTCGCAAAGCCACGAAACCTATTTCAGAATATGCAGCACCAATTTCGTTAACAAATTTTTGCTTTCTCTCTTTATCATCCGATAAAAAATCATTTAAATCTACACTTGGTATGTTTTTCATAATAAAATAATTAAGATATTACACTTTATTTAGTTTCTAATTCTTTCGCCTTTATAGCGGTAACTTTATTTTTCTTATAAATTGGTAAGCGATAAGAAATGGTATAATTAAACCCAAAACCGCCATCATTTAAATACACTCTATTAAAACCTGGTACATATATATTTTTGAAATTATCTGGCTCTTTTGTTTTTATCATTTTTTTGACACTAAAAGAAAATCCTAAATACACATTTTTAAATATAGCAGCTTTCGTACCAACTACTAATTCACCCCAATTGGCATTTAGATTATCCCATTTTTTTGGTGTGGTTAGTTGAAATTCTGGTAAAGTAACAGCACTATTTATAGTAATGTTATCTACTTCTTGAGAGAAATTACTGAAACCATATCGCAAACCAATATATATGTCATTATCCATATCTAACCAATTTTTATATAGATTGTAATTTATACCTAATTTTAGGTATTGCCCTTTGGTAACTACATTGTAATAATTTTCTTCTATTTTATTGTCTAAATACCCCAACTCGACAGCTATATAATATTTTTTTGCTAAACGGTAATCTCCAACAATTTCTAAACTTTTTCGGTTACTATCAAAAATAGTGTATATAGGATTGTACAAATCTAAACCAACACGAATACCATACGTGTCTTTTAATACAATAGTGTCTTTTTTACTTTCTTGCGCATACAAGTTCAAAAAAAGAACACAAAAACTAATGAAAAATAGATATATGTTTTTCTTTTTCATCTAAAATTGTTTGATTATTTATTAATAATGAATTCAGCCAATTTGTGGTTACATTTGATTCTTGCACATTTAAATAATTCATTTTATAACCACAAGATCTAGATACAAATACCTCATCACGATCATAATTTAAGGTAAATTCATCGCTTATGGCAGTAATTTCTCCTGTGTTTTTAGTAAGTCTTATTTTTGTGAAATCTTCATCTACTCGTAACGGAATGACAATAGAGTCCGTACTTATTACATTTATGGGAACAAACACACCTAAAGAATCAACTTCAATACTTAAACTAGTAACTGCTTTTACAAGCGAATGATCGTCTGTATCAAAAAAACGAACAATTAAATGTGGTGTATTTCCGTCAACACAAATATCATCCTTTTCGCAAGACAACATAAAACTTAATAAAAATGTGATAAAAATTATTTTTTTCATAATAATAGTACGATTACAAATATACACAAAGGTAAGATAAAGTCATACGAACTCTTTAGTTTAACGTTTTTCTAACAAAACGACATTCTCTACGTGATGTGTTTGCGGAAACATATCAACAGCTTGTGTTTTTGTTATTTTATAATTTGGTGCTAATATTTCTAAATCTCTTGCTTGTGTCGCACTATTACAACTTACATAAACTATTTTATCTGGCATTATCTTTAAAATTTGCTCTACCACTTTTTTGTGCATTCCATCTCTTGGCGGATCTGTAATTATTACATCTGGTTTGCCATTTTTTGCGATAAAATCATCGGTAAATACTTCCTTCATATCACCTACAAAAAAAGAAACATTATCTATTTTGTTGTTTTTTGCATTTTCTTTGGCGTCAAATATAGCTTCAGGAACCGACTCGACTCCAATTACTTTTTTAGCTTCTTTTGCAACAAATTGCGCAATAGTTCCTGTACCTGTATACAAATCATATACTAATTCACTACCTGTTAAACCTGCAAAATTTCTAGTTATTTTATACAACTCATAAGCTTGATACGAATTGGTTTGATAAAAAGATTTGGCATTAATTTTAAATTGCAAACCTTCCATTTCTTCAAAAATATGATCTCTTCCTTTAAATAGAACAACCTCTTGATCGTAAATAGAATCATTACCTTTACTATTAATAATATATTGCAAAGAAGTTACCTTTGAGAATTTGGCAGCAATAGCATCTAATAATAATTCTCTTTTTTCTTTATCTTCTTTAAAAAATTGAATAACAATCATTATTTCACCTGTTGAAGAAATTCGCAACATTATAGTACGTAACAAACCTTCTTGTGCTCTTGGATTATAAAATTCTAGGTTATTCGTTATGCTAAATTCTTTAATAAAATTTCTAATTTCGTTAGATGGGTCTTCTTGAAGGTGACATTTTGTAACATCTAAAATTTTATCCCACATACCAGCAATATGAAAACCACATGCGTTTCTATTATCAATTTCATTTTCCGAATTTATTTCTTCATAAGTCAACCAACGGCTACTTGAAAAAGAAAATTCCATTTTATTTCTATAAAAATACTGTTTTTTAGAACCTAAAATTGAGGTTATTTCTGGCAATTCTAAATGACCAATTCGTTTTAAATTTTGAACAACTTCTTTTTCTTTAAAAAATAGTTGGTCTTCGTATTTCATATGTTGCCATTTACAACCACCACAATTCTCAAAATGACTACAAACTGGTTCTGTTCTTCTGTCTGAAAGCTTATGGAATTTTATTGCTTTACCTTCAAAATAAGATTTTCTCTTTCGTCCAGTTTGTACATCTACAATATCACCAGGAACAGCGTTAGATAAAAAAATCACTCTTCCATCGGGTGATTTTGCAATAGTTTTACCTTTTGCACCTGCATCAATTACTTCAATGTTTTCAAAAATATTAATTTTCTTTTTCCGTCTTGCCATAGTACAAAAATACTATAAAAAAGAATAAGGGCTTCATTTTAGTGAAACCCTTATTAAATTATTTTAATAAGCTAGTAATTATTTAGCTACACTACGCATATACGCAGCTAGAGCTTGTAAATCATCGGCTTTCATATCTTTTAAGAAACCATCAATATTTGCTTTCATAATGGCAACTTGACCAGCATCTGTATCTACAATTGCAGGTGCATTACCTTTTAAAAATTTTACTAAGTTAGCACCTTTATCATCATAAATTCTTACGATTTCTTTTATAGATGGCCCTAAAAATTTTTCTTCAATTTTGTGACAAGCAGAACACGTTTTTGAATTAAACAAGGTTTTTCCTCTATCTAATTTTGCTTGATCAACTACTACATTTTTTACTGTATCAACAGCTTTATTTGTTTCTTCTTTTACAGATTCAGTAGCGTTTTTGGTTGCTTCAACTGTTTTTGTAGCTGCATCTTTTGCTTTGCTACAAGAAGTTGTTGAAATTGCCAAACCAACAATTACTGCAACCAATACAAGTACTCTTTTCATAATGTGAAATTTTAATAGTTAGATTTATTTTTACAAAATCACGTCTTTTTTACAACTCGTAAGTAACTTAAATTACATAAGTAAACACTAAACTAACATGGTAACTGGATTTTCAATAAACTCTTTTAGTGTTAATAAAAATTGAGCTCCAGTTGCTCCATCAACAGTTCTATGATCACAAGCTAAGGTTAATTTCATGGTATGACCAACAGCTAATTGTCCGTTTTTAACTACTGGCTTTTCAACAATTGCACCAACCGATAAAATAGCAGAATTTGGTTGATTAATTATCGATGTGAAATCTGTGATACCAAACATGCCTAAATTAGAAATCGTAAACGTACTACCTTCCATTTCGTTTGGTTGCAATTTTTTATTTCTTGATTTACCAGCTAATTCTTTAACCGCAGCACCAATTTGTTGTAATGATTGCTCATTTGCAAACTTTACTACAGGTACCAATAAGCCATCTGGCACAGCAACAGCTACACCAATATGCACGTGATGATTTAAACGCATACGATCGTCAAACCATTGTGAATTTACTTGCGGATGTTGTTTTAAAGCCAAAGCAGTTGCTTTAACTACGATATCATTATACGATATTTTGGTATCTGGTACCGAATTGAATTGTTTACGGAAAGCTATTGCGTTTTCCATATTAAATTCTACATTTAGGTAATAATGCGGCGCTGTAAATTTGGATTCCCCCAAACGTCTAGCAATAACTTTACGCATTTGCGAATTGTTAATTTCTTCAAAATTTTCTTCGCCAATCGCTACAAAAGGAGTCGCTGAAACTGCGTTTGATGAAACTACTGGATTATAAAATTCAACATCTCGCTTTACAATTCTTCCATTTTCACCAGTTCCAGTAATTGTTTGTATGTTTATTCCTTTCTCATTCGCTAATTTTTTTGCCAATGGTGAAATGAAAATTCTTCCGCCTGTATTGGTTGGTATTTCAACTGGTGACGCTTTAACTACATCGGATGTTATAACTGGCGCAGCTTCCGTTTTGGTTGCAACCGATATTTTAGAAACTTCTTTTTTAGGAGCTTCTTCTTTTATTTCTTCTTTTGATTCTGACGCTTTAAAATCAGCTATTAATTTTTCAATATCCTCTCCTTCTTCTCCAATAATAGCTAATAGCGCGTCAATTGGGGCTGTTTCGCCTTCTTTTAAACCTATATACAATAAAACGCCTTCGTTAAAAGATTCGAATTCCATCGTTGCTTTATCGGTTTCTATTTCGGCAAGAATATCTCCTTCTTCTACCTTATCTCCTACTTTTTTAAGCCATTGTGCTACAACACCTTCGGTCATTGTGTCGCTTAAACGAGGCATTGTGATAATTTCCGCCATACTCTTAAATTTTTATTCTGTAAATACAGAAAATTTTATTTTAATATTATTTAATAATTCCTTTCGTACAGGAATATAATTTTATTTCTACTACAATCTATGTTTTACAAACGGAAAATCTTCTTGTTCATAAACCATATCATACAATTGTTGTATTTCTGGATAAGCAGAATTCTCTGCAAAATCTACACATTCTTGTACTTTTTCTTTGACATCTTGTTGAATTGCTTTAATGGCATCATTAGTTAAATAATTATTTTCTTCAATGACATCTAAAACTTGTGTAATTGGATCTATTTTACGGTATTCAGCAACTTCATCTTTCGTTCTGTAATGTTGTGCATCACTCATAGAATGCCCACGATAACGATACGTTTTCATTTCTAAGAATGTTGGTCCATTACCAGATCTTGCTCTTTCTATTGCTTCGTCCATAGCTTCGGCAACTTTAACTGGGTTCATACCATCAACTGGTCCACAAGGCATTTCGTACCCTAAGCCTAATTTCCAAATGTCGGTATGGTTTGCTGTTCTTTCAACAGAAGTTCCCATAGCATAACCGTTATTTTCTACAATAAAAACAACTGGTAATTTCCAATTCATTGCCATATTGAAAGTTTCGTGTAAAGAACCTTGACGAGCAGCTCCATCACCAAAATAGGTTAAAGTAACTCCTTTTCTATTAAAATATTTATCTCCAAAAGCGATTCCTGCTCCTAAAGGTATTTGTCCACCAACAATTCCGTGTCCGCCATAAAAACGATGTTCTTTTGAAAAAATATGCATTGATCCACCCATCCCTTTAGATGTGCCTGTCACTTTTCCATAAAGTTCGGCAAAAATTCTTTTAGGATCAACTCCCATTCCAATAGGTTGTACGTGATTACGATACGCCGTAATTATTTTATCTTGTGTTAAATCCATTGCGTGTAATGCGCCTGCCAAAACAGCTTCTTGCCCATTATACAAATGTAAAAAACCTCTTACTTTTTGTTGAATATAAACTTGCGCTAATTTATCTTCAAATTTACGCCAGAATAACATGTCTTTATACCAATTGATATAAGTGTCTTTGGTTATTTTTTTCATTTATTTCTTATTATAATATGTATATACTTTACAAATTAATTATTAATTAATTTGTAAATCTTATTGCAAATGTACTTGTTTTTTCCTTAAAAAAAGAATCGTTTAATAAGCTATTCTAAAAAACAACTAAAACGTTTTCGTTTTATTAAATAATACTTTTTATGTTACTTTTTTTAACGTAAGAAAATAGTTATTCGTTTACTTTATTTGTTACAATTTCCTCTAATAAAATAATGTCGTCTTCCAAAGGATTAATATGCCAACATAATACACCAAACTTCTCAGCAGTTTGAATATTTTCTAAGGTATCGTCTACAAAAAAAGTTTCTTTTGGATCGATATTTAAATCCTTAAATACAAACTCGAAAATAGCATTGTCAGGTTTTCTTAAATGAATTTCGTGGGTAAAATACACCTTATCAAAACAAGCAATAAATCTAGTGTAAAAAGATTTTTCTAATTTATTTTTAATGTGTTCTAAATGCAAATCGTTAATATTACTCAATAAGAAACAAGTGTGTGTTTTTGAAAATTTTTCCAGAAATTCTAACCTATACAAAGGGAAATCCAATAGGATTTTATTCCAAGCATTTTTTAATTCATCGCTACTTACATCTGTAAATTGCTTTTGATAATACGTTAAAAATGCTTGCGTAGACAATAATCCTTTTTCATATTGTTTATTTGTAAAAAGCATTTCGTTTGTAAAATCTGTCAAGCCTAATTTAGCTAATTCCTCTGTGGTTGCATGCTTGTCTAGATTTAAAAACACATCACCAAAATCAAAAATATAATTTTTAATCATTTTACTTTTATTTAAAATACATCTTTACCATAGTTAATCCATATAATCTTCAATTGGATTACATGAGCAAATTAAATTTCTATCACCATAAGCATCATCTACTCTTCGTGTTGGTGGCCAATATTTGTTTTCTTTTACAAAAGGCAATGCATAGGCAGCATCTTTACGAGAATAGGAAAATGACCAGGTGTCATTCGTCAACATTTCTTCGGTATGTGGTGCGTTTTTCAAAACAGAATCTTTTCCTGCTTCATACGCATCTATTTCTTTTTTGATTTGAATCATTGCTGCAATAAAACGATCCATTTCTTCTTTAGATTCACTTTCGGTTGGCTCAATCATTAAGGTTCCTGCTACTGGAAAAGAAACGGTTGGTGCATGAAAACCAAAATCCATTAAACGTTTGGCTATATCAGACACTTCTATACCTTTTTCTTTAAATTCTCTAAAATCTACAATCATTTCATGTGCCGCAAAACCTTGCTCGCCAGTGTATAAAATTTTATAGTGTTTTTCTAATTGCGTTTTTAAATAATTTGCATTTAAAATGGCATATTTTGTAGCTTGAGTTAAACCTTCATTTCCTAACATTTTAATGTACGAATAGGAAATTAAATCTACCAAAGCTGAACCAAAAGGTGCAGATGAAATTGCTGAAATAGCATTCGTTCCACCAGTTTTAATAATAGGATTACTAGGTAAAAATTCTGCCAAATGTTTAATTACACATATTGGCCCAACTCCTGGTCCGCCACCGCCATGTGGTATTGCAAAGGTTTTATGTAAGTTTAAATGACAAACATCCGCTCCAATAGTTGCAGGGTTTGTTAGACCTACTTGTGCATTCATATTTGCGCCATCCATATAAACTTGACCGCCATTGATATGAATAATATCGGTAATTTGCTTAATGGCAGATTCAAAAACACCATGTGTTGAAGGATACGTTACCATTAAAGCGGCTAAATTATCTTTATGTAATTCTGCTTTTTCTTTTAAATCAGCTACATCAATATTACCATCTTTAGATGTTTTGGTAACTACCACTTTCATACCTGCCATTACTGCCGATGCGGGATTGGTTCCGTGTGCGGATGAAGGAATCAAACAAATATTACGATGACCTTCTTTATTCGATTTATGATAAGCTCTAATAACCATTAAACCTGCATATTCTCCTTGCGCTCCTGAATTTGGCTGTAATGAAGTTGCATCAAAACCTGTTATTATATTTAAATATTCCTCTAAATTACATAACATTTCATAATAACCTAAAGCCTGATTTCTTGGAACAAATGGGTGTATATTATTCCAATTTGCATTACTTAAAGGTAGCATTTGGCTAGCTGCATTTAACTTCATCGTACAAGAACCTAAGGAAATCATAGAATCGGTCAAGGAAATATCTTTACGCTCTAATCTTTTAATATAGCGCATCATTTCAGTTTCTGAATGGTATTTATTAAAAACTTCGTGTGTTAAAAATGTTGATTTTCGTTGTAATTCAGTATCTATATTAATACATATGGAGCAATTGCTTAAATGTATTGGCTCTAGATTTTCACTTTCTGCTAAAGCATCTAAAATATCATTTACATCCTCTATGGTTGTTGTTTCATTAATAGAAATCCCAATAGTTGTATCGTCTATTTGTAGAAAATTTATTCTTTTTCTTTCGGTTATATATTTGAGTTTTTCGGCATGAGTCACTTTTACTTTTAAAGTGTCAAAATATGAAGTGTTATACTGTTGTAAGCCTAATTTTTCAATTCCTTCCTCCAAAGTACTGGTAAAAGAATGTATTTTTTTTGCAATGTATTTAATTCCGTATTGTCCGTGATAAACAGCATACATACCAGCCATAACAGCCAATAAAACTTGAGCAGTACAAATATTTGATGTTGCTTTTTCACGTTTTATATGTTGCTCTCTTGTTTGCAATGCCATTCGCAAAGCTCTATTTCCATCAACATCAATAGTTACCCCAATAATTCTACCTGGAATTTTGCGTTTAAAATGAGTGGAAGTTGCGAAATAACCTGCGTGCGGTCCGCCATAACCTAAAGGGATTCCAAAGCGTTGTGTTGTACCAACAGCAACATCTGCTCCCATTTCGGCAGGGGATTTTAATAACGCTAAACTCATTAAATCTGCTGCAACCACTACTTTACTATCTAGTTGGTGTGCTTTTTCAATAAAGGAAGTGTAATTGTAAACTTGTCCGTTTTTAGCTGGATATTGTACTATTGCACCATATACGTCTTCTGTAAAAACAAAGGCTTCGTGATGTCCAAAAACCAATGTAATCCCTAACGGCTTTGCTCTTGTTTTTAAAATAGAAACTGTTTGTGGTAAAACCTCATCGGAAACAAAAAATGTACTTGCATTTGTTTTTTTTTGAATTCTTGTACGGTCATTATATAACATAATCATAGCTTCTGCTGCTGCAGTTCCTTCATCTAATAAAGAGGAATTTGCCATTTCAAAACCTGTCAAATCACTCACCATAGTTTGGTAATTTAACAAAGCTTCTAAACGACCCTGCGAAATTTCGGCTTGGTATGGTGTATAAGAAGTATACCAACTTGGGTTTTCAAAAATATTACGTTGAATAACCGCAGGTAAAATAGCCTCATTGTATCCTAAACCAATATAGGTTTTATACACTTTATTTTTCTTAGCTAACCAATTAATATGTTCCGAAAATTCTATTTCGCTAATTGGTTTGGGTAAAGCAAGTTGCTTTTCTAAACGAATATCGGTTGGTATGGTTTGGTATATTAATTCATCTAGTGAATTAACTCCAATTACTTTAAGCATTTCTTTCACTTCTTTTTCTCTAGGCCCAAGATGCCTTACTACAAAAGAATCGGTTTGCATAATATTTAATTTAGTATACAAAAATACTAAATTTTTAAAATATTATTCCTAAATATGTTGTGATTATTTACGAATGATTTAAAACTCTTAAGCTAAATCAAAAAAAAATTACAAAGAATCTTTTTGCATAGTAAACATACTAATTTCATTCTCTCCAGTAGATTTTTTAAAAGCTCTAAACATGCCTTTGGTATTAAAATCCCAAGAAATGTTGGCATTTTTATCTAAAACTATCATACCACCTTTTCCGCCAAGATTAGTGATTTGTGTATGAATTACTTCTTTTACTGCTTCTTTTACTGTTACCTTTTTATATGCAATTAAGCTTGAAACTTCATGAGCAGCCAAGGTTCTTATAAAATATTCGCCTGTTCCTGTACAAGAAACACCACAAGTAGTGTTGTTAGCATAAGTTCCAGCTCCAATTATAGGAGAATCACCTATTCTGCCGTATTTTTTATTGGTTAATCCACCAGTAGAGGTTCCTGCGGCTATGTTTCCATTTTTATCTAAAGCCACTGCTCCAACGGTTCCGTATTTTGAATTTTGAAGATTTTTATTAGTTAATAAATGCGTACTACTAATTGCTAACTGCAAACTTTTTTTACGTTCTCTTTCTTGTACTTTTAACAAATACTCATGCTGTCTTTTAGTATAAAAATATACGTCTTTTTCAAAAGTAATATTATGATGTTCCGCAAAAATCTCGGCACCTTTACCAGATAACAATACGTGTTTTGTACTGTCCATAACCATTCGTGCTAATAAAATTGGATTTTTAATATTACTTACTCCGGCTATTGCTCCTGTATTTAATGTTTTTCCATCCATAATAGATGCATCCATTTTATTTTTACCTTGATTATCAAAAACGGCACCTTTTCCTGCATTAAATAATGGGGAATCTTCTAAAATTGAAATTGCTTTCTGAATAGCATCTAATGAACTTCCACCTTTATCCAAAACGGCATAACCTGCATCTAAAGCATTTTTTAAAGCTTCTCTATATTGTTTTTGTTTATCCAAAGACATATTTGGTGTTATGTAACCTGCGCCACCATGAATTACAATTGCATACGGAATTATCTTTGGAGTATCTATATTTTTTGTTTTTTTACAACTGAATAATAAGGATAGTGTCAATAATACTAAGAATAAGAACTTGTTTTTCATTGGTTTTCTTGTTTGTTTAATGTGTTGAGTGGCTTAACGAAACCACAATTTCATAGTTTACTAGTTTTACTTCATTTGCTTATTTGCTTATTTGCTTAATGTGTTGTTTACAAACCAAATTCTTTTGCTTTTTTCTGCATAAAATCGTAAGCTTCATCATAATTATTTGCAATTTCGCCATCAAGAATTGCTTCTTTTATGGCGTCTTTAATTAAACCAATTTCTCTACATGGCTTTAAGTTATAGGTTTTCATAATAATTTCACCCGTAATTGGAGGTTGAAAATTACGAATTTGATCGCGTTCTTCTACTTCTTTAATTTTTTGACGTACAATTGTAAAGTTATTATGGTATTTTTTAAATTTAGTAGGGTTTTTTGTAGTGATATCGGCTTCACAATGCGTTATTAAATCATCAATATCATTTCCTGCATCAAAAACTAGCCTTCTTACAGCGGCATCGCCAACTTGGGTTGCAATAACTATTGGTCTGGAACTTAACATAACTAATTTTTGCACATATTTCATCTTATCGTTCAATGGCATTTTTAATCTTTTAAAAATTTTATATACCATTTTAGAACCTTTAAATTCATGGCCATGAAATGTCCAACCGTGTTCTTTTTCAAAGCGTTTGGTTGGGGCTTTTCCAATATCGTGTAATAGAGCTGTCCAACGCAACCATAATTTATCGGTCATTTTAGCAATATTATCCACAACTTCTAAAGTATGGTAAAAGTTATCTTTATGTCCTTGTCCGTTTACATATTCTACACCATGTAAATTGGTTAATTCGGGTAAAAATTGCTGTAATAGATTGGTATCAAATAATAATTTCAATCCAATGGATGGTTTTGGGCTTAATAAAATTTTATGTAATTCGGTTACAATCCGTTCTTTCGTAATTATCTCTAATCTTTTGGCATTTTTTGTTATGGAAACGATTGATTTTTGTTCGATTGTAAATTCTAATTGTGTTGCAAATCGTATTGCTCTCATCATCCGTAAAGGATCATCGGAATATGTAACATCAGGGTTTAATGGTGTTTTAATTATTTTATTTTGTAAATCTTCCACACCATTAAATGGGTCTAAAATTTCACCATAATTAGATTTATTCAAACTAATTGCCAAGGCATTTATAGTGAAATCTCTTCGATTTTGATCGTCTTGTAAAGTGCCTTCTTCAACAGTTGGATTTCTACTTTCTTTGGAGTACGATTCCTTTCTTGCTCCTACAAATTCTACTTCAATATCTTCGAAGCGCAACATAGCAGTTCCGTAAGTTTTAAAAATTTGCACTTTTGGTCTTGTCGGTAATAAATCGGCTACTTTTTTAGCTAATTCTATACCGCTTCCTACACAAACAATATCTATATCTTTTGCATCGCCTCGTTTTAAGATAAAATCACGTACAAAACCACCAATTACGTATGTTTCTACATTTAATTGATTTGCTGCATCTGCGACATAATCAAATACTTTATTTTGTAATGCTTTTGTATAATTCATTTGCTTTTATGTATCTCGCAAAATTAGCCAATTGATTTTAAAATATTATTTAAAATCGTTTTAAAAATTTATCTATGAAGTTTCGTCTCCAATTTGTTTGAAAAATCACACCTAAATATACTTTTTTTAATTTGTCAATTTTGTGAAATTTACGTTCCATTAAAAATTGTTTTTTATAATGATATACCTTAAAAAATGGACCAATAGGAAGTATTTCTATCGTTTTATGCGTTCTTAAAAATTCGCCATAAATCGCATTTTCGCTTGGCGAAGTAGTTTTACTAATTTCCATTAAAAAAGACTCAAAGGTAAACCCCATATTGGCTAAATGATTTTCAAGAGCAATCCACACTTTAGTTGACCATAAATAAGGTGAAGGACCAAAATCCCAAATTTTATTAGTATCTTTTATCTGTAATAATTTTCTTGTCTGTAATGTAGTTTCCTTAAAAAAAATTAAATTCGAATCTAAATTAATTCGTTCCATCACTTCTAAAAATGCTTTGGATTCGTGCATTACAGTATATGGTAAATCATCTTTATAAATAAAGTCTTCACTATAAAAATCTCGAATGAATTTACTATCAGAATCAATACACAAATAATTTTTACAAATATTTAATTTATGTACCGATGCTTTAATTACTTGTTGATATCGCCAAGGATCCGTAATTTTACAAGTAATTACATCACTGTCTTTTAAGATAGTAATATTGTCTGATATTTTAGCTTTAAAAAAATCAAAATCGGTATCATTAATCGATAAAAATACAGGTAATTTATCTTTATTAAATTTTTTAATGCTTGCTAATAAAATGTTAACTCGATCAAAATCGGGCTTATATGATTTTATAAATAGAATAAGATTGTGCATTCGTATCAATTTATGTTAATGATACAAATTTAGTTGAAATCTGAACAACTCACAAAAAAAGATAATGTGTATATTTGCTAAAAATAATGAGAACGTATAAAAAATGACAAAGATATTATATTTTTATCCTGACAATCCTTTAATCATCAATCAAGGAAATAATTCGAGAGCACATTCTTTATTATTGTATTTTAAAAGTCGAAATTTTGAAGTTGATCTTGTTGGAGAAGCTAAAGATAATTTTACACAAAAAGATTTAACTTCTTTAGAGGAAAAAGGACTTATAACTAAAGGACATTTAATACGTAAACGTAAAAAAAATGGGTTATCGTATCTTTTTATGCACTCTATTCCTAATAGAATTAAAAATGGAACCAAATATTTTAACAGAATTGGTGTTGGGCAAAAAAAGGATTTTGAAACTATTCTAAAAGAGAACAAATACAATCATATCATTATTTCTTATGTGTTGTTTGCCGATTTTATCCGTAATAAAAAATTGTTAAAAAATGCAAAAGTTACGGTAGATACACACGATTTTTTTACTGCACAATTCAGCTCACTTAAAAATTTTAAGCTAGGCAGATCTTTTGAAACCGAAATGAGGCTTTTAAATAAATTTGATGCAATTTGGTCTATTTCAATTGAAGAAAAATTTATTTTTAGTCAATTTTTACCACATAAAGAAGTGTTAACAGTTGCGCACGGATTAGAAAATAGACATCATCTGAAAAATTTTAAACCAACTATTGATATTTTTTATGTGGCAAGTAACAATCCTCATAATACAAATTCTGCCAAATGGTTTTTTGAAAAAGTGTATCCTCTATTACCAAAAAATAGTAAAATTACAGTTGTTGGTAGAGTTAATGAAGTAATTCCTGATTTAGAAAATGTAGAAAAAATCACCTTTGCCAAAGATATTGATCCTTTTTATGAAAATTGTAAAATCACTATTTGCCCAATGCTTACAGGAACTGGCTTAAAAATTAAAGTGGTAGAATCATTAGCCTACGGAATTCCTGTTGTTTGTAATGAAAGAGGTGTTGACGGTTTGTTAAGCAAAATTAATAATGGTTGTTTGGTAAGTAATATTCCATCTGAATTTGCTAATAATATTATTAATTTACTTAATGATGATGTGTTTTATTCCAAACAGGCAGAAAATGCTAAAAAATTCTTTAGCGATTCATTAGACAAAGAAATTGTTTTTAAAAATTTAGATCTATTTTTTGAGAATTAAATTAACTTCGTAAAACAATAAGTTTATCGTTTACAAATTTTACAATTTTTGATGGTTTTATTGTGCCTTTTTCATCTTTTAACGAAACAACATAATCTATTTTAACTAGTAACTCTTTTTCAATTTCATTAAAATACAAAGGTGTTTTTTTAGTAGAAATATTAGCAGAAGTAGAAATTATAGGTCTATTAAATAGTCTAATTAACTCAAAAACAAAACCTTTTTTTACAATTCGAATAGCAATTGTATGGTCCTTTGCAATGGCATTAGCAGCAATTCCAATAGGCTTATCATAAATTACGGTAGTTGGTTTTTGCTGTTTTTTTAAATACTTTTTTATTTCTTTTGGTATTTCATCAACGTAACGTGCCAACATTTTAAAATCGGTTACCAAAACAAGTAAACTTTTATTTGAATCTCTTTTTTTGATTTTATAAATACTCTCTACCGCTTTTTCATTTGTGGCATCGCAACCAATTCCCCAAATAGTATCGGTTGGATAAAGAATGGTTTTTCCTTTTTCTAAAGCAAGTATTGCATTTTCTATATCCTTTAAAAATACCATGTTACTTTTTGTTTTTCTTTAATTTCCAAAGTTTTACATAGCGAATAAACACACCATACGATTGTATTGCTGCAAAAACAAAACCTTGAAACCCATCTAAAAAACCAACCTGAATTAAATAATGTTTAATAAATCTAAAAAATGGTTTGATTAGTATTTTTAATAAAATAAATCCATCGTTTTTTCCAAGTAATTCTTGTGCTTTTAAACCTGCATAGAAATTTTGTGTTTGAATAAATTTATCTAGGGTTTTGTCAGAATTATGTTCTAAATATGTTTCCAAAACACCTTGTTTGCCATTTACAATAAATTGCTCGTGAACTAATTTTCCATCGTATTTACAGAATTTTTTATTGAATAATCTAATTACAGTTTTGGTCTGAAAACTACCATATTTCATTAACCTATCCATAAAATAATAATTCATTTTCATTACAAATGCAACCTCTTCTGGGTTACTTTGTAACGTGTTGATTATTTCATTTTTTAAAGATTCGTTTACTCTTTCATCTGCATCTAAAATATACACCCAATTATTTGTTGCTTTATCTATTGCAAAGTTTTTTTGAGAGGAAAAATCATCAAATCCCTTTAGCAACACCTTTGCTCCTAAGTCTTTAGCTATTATTGCGGTTTTATCTATACTTAAAGAATCTATTACTATTATTTCATCTGCAAAGAAAACAGATTTTATTGCGTCTTCAATGTTATTTTCTTCGTTTAAAGTTGGAATTATAACCGTAAGTTTGATTTTTCTCTGCTCACTTTTTACAATAGTATTAACAAGGTTATCTTTTTGAATTTCTAAGGTTTTTTTGTAAACTTCTAAATATTTAGCTGATGCTTTGTTCCAAGTAAACTGATTACCCCATTTCATAACGGCATGTTCTTTTTCCTCTAATACAAAGTTTTTCATTCCTTCCAAAAACGTTTTTTGCATTTCCTTTTTATCAAAAGATGTGAAATAATAAGCTAACTCACCTCCAATTTCGGGTAAACTCGTAAACCGTGATAAAAAAACGGGTTTACCAAGTTGCATTGCTTCTATTGGCGGAATTCCAAAGCCTTCGGAAATAGATGGAAATACAAAAGCGCTACAATTTTTCAGATACCAATATTTTTCTTCTTCAGAAATTGGACCTGTTAAAGTTACTTGATCTTTTACGTTATTTTTATCAATTTCCTTATGGATCATTTCTACATAATTGGCATCTGTTTGAATACCTGCTATTATTAATTCATAATTGGTTCCTTCTATTAATTGTGGTAATACATGAAAGTGCTTTTTATACAAAACCGTTCCTAAAGTGAAAATGAATTTTCGTTTTGGTTTGTAGTTTGGAGAATCAAAATTCGGAAATTTCTTTAAATTTACGCCATTATGTATAACCTTTATTGGTGTAGCCCCTAATTTTAAATGCTTCTTCACATCGGTTAATACAAAGTTGGAAATTACCGTAACATAATCAGCTCTATCAATTGTTTTTTGAACTCTTTTTAATAATTTTTTTTTTTTATGAGTTGGCTTATTTGTATATAAAAAATTTAAATCGTGTATGGTAAAAACTACTTTTATATTACCACTAGGAACAAATCTAGAGTCTTGGTAAGTAATATGCCAAAGCTTAAATTTATTAGGTTTTGATAAAAATAATTTATCTCCAAATTGCCTATCAATTCGTTTTAATGTTCTTGGTAATTTTACGGATGAATCTGTGAAGAAATGAAAATCAAAATTAGTATCATCTGTTTTTAACAAATTAAGATATAGATTTTCACAATAATTATGCAGCCCTGTAAAAGGGTATTTCATGCGCTCTATATCTACAATTACTTTTGCCTTCATTAATATAAATCAATAATATTTTTCACAATTACAGCATCATTAAATCGCTGTGCATAAGCGAAACCTTTTTCTTCCATCTCATTTTTTAATGTGCTACTTTGTAACACTTTGGTAATCGCATTTTCAATATCTTTAGCATCCGATGGATTAATATATAAAGAATTTTTTCCGCCAGCTTCACTAAAACAACCATCTTTTGAGGTGATTACAGCAGTTTTAGAATATAAAGCTTCAATAATTGGAATCCCAAAACCTTCAAAAATACTTGGGTATACAAATACACTGGCTAATTGGTAAATAATTGCCAAATCTTCTCTGCCTACATTTTTTAAAAACAATACTTTGTCGGATAAATTATTATCCAAAACAAATTGCTTTACCTTTTTAGCATAATCCGATTTATCGCCACCAACAACTACTAATTTTGTGTCTATATTTTGGATTGCTTTAACTAGATTTAATAAATTTTTACGATCTTCAATCGTACCGACATTTAACACAAATTCTTTGGGTAAATTATACTCTTTTATTGTTTTTTGAATTTGCTTTGCGTTATAATTTTGCTTAAAAACAGCACTACATCCTTGGTAAACAACCGCAATTTTATTTGGTTCTATTTTTAAAAACTCTACAATATCTCGTTTGGTTTGTTCGGATATTGCAATAACAACATCGGCAACCTCAGCAGCATATTTAAATTTGTTAAAATGCATTTTTCTATCAAAAAAAGAATACAATTCAGGATACCTTACAAAAATCAAATCGTGAATAGTAACGACTGTTTTAATAGCTGTTTTATCAATTCCTCTAGGCAACTCACCCGACAAACCGTGGTAAATTTCAATTTTATCGGATACTAATTGTTTAACAATAGCTTTTTGTCGCCAAATAGAAGAAAAATTTTTCCAAAATTTAGAAGTTGGAAAAACCTCTTTATTATTAGTTGCTAAGGTATATAAATCTCGTTTTCCTTTTTTAGGATTGTATAAATGATACGTATTATCCGTATAATATGCAGATAAAATACGCAACAAATCTCTACTATAATTACCTAATCCAGTAGTATTGTGAAAAATTCTTTTTGCATCAAAACCTATATTCATCTATCTCAAATTATATTAAACCGCTACATCGTTTTCGCGCAATGCATCATTTAAGGATGTTTTTTTATTGGTGCTTTCTTTACGTTTACCAATAATTAATGCACAAGGCACATTAAAACTTCCTGCACTAAATTCTTTGGTATAACTACCCGGAATTACCACCGAACGCTCTGGAATAACGCCTTTGGTAATCACTGGCTTATCACCAGTAACATCAATAATTTTAGTACTCATTGTAAGTACCACATTAGCACCTAAAACTGCTTCTTTCTTTACATGGACACCTTCTACAACAATACATCTTGAACCTATAAAACAATTGTCTTCAATAATTACTGGTGCAGCTTGTAATGGTTCTAAAACTCCACCAATACCAACGCCACCACTTATATGTACGTTTTTACCAATTTGAGCACAACTACCAACAGTTGCCCAAGTATCTACCATAGTTCCTTGATCTACATAAGCCCCAATATTTACATAACTAGGCATTAAAATAGTACCTTTGGAGATATACGCACCATAACGTGCAACGGCATGTGGCACAACACGTACTCCTTTCTCTTTGTAATTTCTCTTTAACGGAATTTTATCATGATATTCAAAAATACCAACTTCCATTGTTTCCATTTTTTGGATAGGAAAATACAATACAACTGCTTTCTTAACCCATTCGTTAACTTGCCATCCATTATCTGTTGGCTCAGCAACACGAAGAGTTCCTTCGTCTAAAAGAGCAATAACATTACGTATAGCCTTGGTATGGGTTTCGTTTTTTAGCAAATCTCTATCCTTCCAAGATGCTTCAATTAATTGCCTTAAGTTGTCTAAATTCATCGGTTGTAATTTGTATTGTAAATAAAGAACAAAAATAAGATAATGTGCTTAGTATTCTATAGTTTTAGGAATAAAATAGTACTTTTGCCAAAATTTGAGAGAATATATGTCAAGAATCCTTGCAATAGATTATGGTAAAGTAAGAACTGGCATCGCAATTACAGATGAATTACAGCTTATCGCTTCGGGCTTAACCACCGTAAAAACGAAAGAATTATTTTCTTTTTTAGATACGTATTTAGCTACTGAAAAAGTTTCTTTATTTATCGTAGGCGAACCAAAACAAATGGATTATTCAGCCTCAGAAAGTGAAGCTTTAATTGCTCCTTTTATAGTAGCTTTAGAAAAAAAATATCCAACGATTCCGTTACAACGAATTGACGAGCGTTTTACTTCAAAAATGGCGTTTCAAACAATGATAGATAGTGGTTTATCTAAGAAAAAAAGAAGAAATAAAGCATTATTAGACGAAATTAGTGCAACCATTATATTACAAACTTATTTAAGCGGTAAATAAGTTCTAAAACGCAAACAAATGATATTACCAATAATCGCTTATGGCGATCCCGTTTTACGAAAAAAATGTGTCGATATCGACAAAAATTATCCTGAACTAGATGTCTTATTAAAAAACATGCGAGAAACGATGGATAATGCTTCTGGCGTTGGTCTAGCAGCTCCACAAATCAATAGAGCCATTCGCTTATTTTTAGTAGACACCACTCCATTTGCCGATGATGAAGAATTAACTAAATCCGAAAGAGGTTATTTAAGTAATTTTAATCGCATTTTTATCAATGCAAAAATTATTAAAGAAGAAGGTGATCAATGGGTTTTTAACGAAGGTTGCTTAAGTATCCCTAACATTAGAGAAGATGTTTTTAGGCAAGACACCATTACCATTACCTATGTTGATGAAAATTTTAAAGCGCAAAAAGAAGTTTTAACTGGTTTAGCAGCTAGAGTTGTGCAACACGAATACGATCATATTGAAGGTGTTTTATTTACCGATAAATTATCATCCTTAAAAAAACGACTCCTTAAAAAAAAGTTAGAAAACATATCTAAAGGAAAAGTAGAGGTAGATTACCGCATGAAATTTCCGAAAAAAAAATAAATTCAAAATAGAAAATTTTAGAAATAAAAATTAAAACAAATGACCTTAGAAAAATTAATAGTAGTAAGTGGAAAACCTGGTATTTTCAAAATTAGTAGCCAAACAAAATCTGGTTTATTAGTAGAATCTTTAATAGATAATAAACGCTTCCCTATTCATAACATCCACAATGTAAGTAGCCTTAATGATATTGCTATTTATACCGATGAAGATGAAGTGCCTTTAAAAACTATTTTTAAAACAATTCACGCCAAAGAAGTTGGAAAAAAAACCATAAGTCATAAAGAAGATAAAAAAATGTTGACTACTTTTTTTAGTGAAATCTTACCAAATTACGATACCGAAAGAGTATACCCATCAAATATTAAAAAAATAATACAATGGTATAATTTATTGGTAGATGCCAAATTTGATTTCACTTCTTTAGATAAAAAAGAAGCTTCTAATGAAGAAGAGTAACAACTAAGTATTTTTTATCTATGACAACCAAAGCCCAAAAATTAGAAGCTTTCTCTCGCTTACTTGACATTATGGATACGTTAAGAGCGGAATGCCCTTGGGATAAAAAGCAAACCTTTGAAACTTTGCGTCATTTAACTATTGAAGAAACCTACGAACTTGGCGATGCTATTTTAGATAATAACAGCTCAGAAATCAAAAAAGAATTAGGTGACTTATTACTACACATAATTTTTTACGCAAAAATTGGTAGCGAAACCAATGATTTTGATATAACCGATGTTTGCCACACCATTGCGGATAAACTTATTTATAGACATCCACATATATATGGCGATGTAAAAGCGACTACCGAAGAAGAGGTAAAACGCAATTGGGAACAATTAAAATTGAAAGAAGGTAAAGGTAAAAAATCTATTTTGGAAGGTGTTCCTAAATCATTACCTGCTATGGTAAAAGCTGCAAGAATGCAAGAAAAAGTAGCTTCAGTAGGTTTTGAATGGGAAAACAACCAGCAATTTATAACTAAAATAGAAGAGGAAATTGCCGAGTTTAAAACCGAAGTAGCAAAACAAGACTCCAATAAAATGGAAGCCGAATTTGGCGATATTCTTTTTGC
>CAZOQL010000004.1:0-10139 GCA_964582005.1 uncultured Flavobacteriaceae bacterium
TTATTTGATAAAGCTTCTTTTTTAAAAGCTGGCTCTTATTATGATAGTGTTTTAAATGTAGCTGATAACAAAAACTCAAAAAGAATAAGACGACTTACCCGTAAAAGAAAAAGTCTAGACGATGTTATTCGTTTAGAAAACATAACCTCTACAAATGACAGTATTTTAAAGTTAACTTTATTAAGCAAGTCCGAACAAAAAAAATACTTTGAAGCACATATTAAAAAATTAAAAAAACAAGATAAAGAAGCTGTAATTTTAGCACAAAATCAAAAAAATTCAGGTTTTGGAAACGATTTATTTAATAATACTTCCAAACAAAGCACAAACAACAATACTTTTTATTTTTACAATGCACAAACCGTAGGCTTTGGAAAAGCTGAATTTCAAAAAATCTGGGGAAATAGAGAACTTGCTGATAATTGGAGAACATCGGCTAAAAAATCAACAATTAGCAATAAAGACGAAGAAAAAAAAGAAGAATCTATTCCGAATAATAGCATCGCATTAGATAATTCGAAAAAGTACGACTTAACCTATTATATAAATAGTATTCCAACGGATAAAAAAACTTTAGACAGTATTAGCAAAAATCGAAATGAAGCTTATTACAACTTAGGTTTAATTTATAAAGAAAAATTTAAAAAATATGAATTAGCTACAACTAGACTAGAATCCTTATTATCATTTTTACCAAATGAGAAAATGAAATTACCTAGTTATTATCATTTATACAAAGCTTTTTCTCATTACAATTTACCAAAAAGCGAATACTATAAAAATAAAATCACAGAAGAATACCCAGAATCTAGATATAGCAAGATAATAAAAGACCCAAAATTAATAGTTGCTGAAAGTGATGAAAATTCACCAAACACTTCCTATAAAAAAACATATGCCAAATATTTAGATGAAAAATATAGCATCGTTTTAGAAGAGTGCAATTCGGCTATTATTAAATACCAAAATACAGCAATAATTCCAAAATTTGAACTTTTAAAGGCGTACACAAAAGCACATACTACCAATAAAGAAAACTTCATAAAAGCCTTGCAATTTGTAGTTACAAATTACCCAAACACTTTAGAGGGAAAACATGCTTTAGAGGTAATAAATAGCCTTAATGGAATAACAAAAAAACAAGAAATTGTCAATAAAAAAGAACCTCTAAATAAAGAACCATTACAAAAAAAGAAAACTGCTACTAAAAAAGATTTACAAAACTTACCTTCTAATGAAAAAATGCTTGAATTAATTAAAAAGAAGAAAAAAAAAATGGGACCACCAGGTTCTAAAAAATAACAACAACCAAATCTTAATAAATTATGTTTTCAGATAAAAAAAACAAAACAGGAACATCAAATCAAGTAGCAGAAAGAAATATCATAGCAAAAAACACCACTTTTGTGGGAGAAATTATATCGGAAGGTGACTTTAGAGTAGATGGTACTATTGAAGGATCAATCAAAACATCTGGTAGAATTATTGTAGGTAAAGACGGCGCCATTAAAGGGAAAACAAATTGTACAAATGCCGATGTTGAAGGCTCTATTTCTGGAGAATTAATTGTAGACCAACTTTTAACTTTAAAGGAAACTGCAAATATACAAGGCGATGTTACAATGGACAAGTTATCTGTAGCTCCAGGCGCTATTTTTAATGTTAATTGCTCCATGAAAGGTGGCGTAAAATCTTTAAGCGATGGCAAAGGAAAATCCGAAAAAACAGCCTAATAAATTTGTTCAATTTTCAGGAGTGGCTTTTCAAATGGGAATAACCATTTTTATTGGTGTTTTTATTGGCATGAAATTGGATGAAAAATATCCAAATAAAAATAGTATCTATACTTTAATATGTACCCTTATTTTTCTATTTGCCGCCTTGTATTCTGTAATAAAAAAAGCTATAAAATTTAGTAATGATGATGAGTAATTCTACACAAAAACATGTAACCAATATCATAATAAACACCTCAATTTATACTTTGGTTTTATTTGGACTCCATAAATATGTACAGCACTTTTTTTTTAGTGAGGTGGAATTATTTCATCCAATTTACAGTATCTACCTATTTTTATTCCTTTCTTTAATAGTGCTTTTTTACTTTATCAATAAAGTCGCTATTAAAAAACCAGAAACTATTTTTACAACATTTGCCATCGGGAGCTTAGTAAAGTCTGCTATCGCAATTTTATTTTTTATACCTTTATTGAAAATAAAACCTACAAATTTAAACCATACCGTTTTTAATTTTTTTATACCCTATTTTTTATTTCTAATCTTTGAAATTTATCAAATAATTAAATTGTTTAAAACTTTAAATTCAGACGGCAAATAATCAAAAAAAAACTCTTGTTTTTTCAATATATGTTAGTACATTTGCAAAATATTTTAAGAGAATAAAAATCAACGCGACTAAGGTAATGAAATTAACATCTTTTATAAAAATTACAGCTTTAAGTTTAGTACTATTTATATCGACAAACACAACTGTTTATAGTCAAAATCATGATATAAGTACAACAACTGACAATCATTCAGAAGCTGCTCCAGAAACTCCTAAAGATGATACGTTTGATATAACTAGTATGATTATGCATCACATTAGTGATTCTCATGAATTTCATATAGCGGGAAATTTATCCGTTCCTTTACCTATTATATTATGGACAGAAAACGGTCTAGTTACCTTTATGTCCAGCGAATTTCATCATAATGATGATGGTACACATATTGTTGAGAAAAAAGGATTGAAATTTGCCAAAGTTCACGGTAAAATTTACCAAACAAATACAGATGGCAAACTTTCCTTTGATGAAGAGCATCATCCTACAAATACAAAACCACTGGATTTTTCAATAACCAAGAATGTTTTTGCAATGCTACTTGCTGCATTGCTACTTGTTTTTAGCTTTGGAGCTGCAGGTCGTTCTTATAAAAAAAATGGTACTGGTGCGCCAAAAGGAATTGCAAAATTCTTAGAGCCTTTAGTCCTATTTATTAGAGATGAAATTGCCATACCAAATATTGGAGAAAAACATTATAGAAAATATATACCATTATTATTAACCATCTTTTTCTTTGTATGGTTGAATAATATTTTTGGGCTAATTCCATTTTTCCCATTTGCAGCTAATGTAAGTGGTAATATTGCATTTACACTAACATTAGCAGTTATTGTATTTATAGTTGTAAACGTAAGTGGAAATAAAAATTACTGGAAACACATTTTTTGGATGCCAGGCGTGCCTGTGCTCATGAAAATATTTCTTGCTCCAATTGAGCTAATTGGAATATTTGTAAAGCCGATATCATTAACAATACGTTTGTTTGCAAATATTACTGCAGGGCATATTATTGTGTTAAGTTTAATAGGTTTAATCTTTGTATTTAAATCTGTTGCAGTTGCGCCAGCATCAGTTGCATTTACTTTATTTATTAGTATAATAGAGTTATTAGTAGCTGCGGTACAAGCGTACATATTTACCATGTTGACCTCATTATATATTGGGTCGGCTGTAGAAGAAGAACATTAATTATTAATTTTTAAATATATATATTATGAGTGGAATTGCCGTATTAGGTGCTGGATTAGCTGTGATAGGTGCTGGTTTAGGTATTGGAAAAATTGGTGGATCAGCAATGGATGCTATTGCTCGTCAACCAGAAATGCAAAGTCAAATTCAATCTACTGCTATTATTTTAGCTGCCTTAATTGAGGCGGTTGCTTTATTTGCCGTAGTTGTAGCTTTTCTTAAATAGAAAAAAAATAAGATGCAACGGTTGGTTGCATCTTATTTTTATATTTTGAAATTATATAAAATTAAATAACATATGGAATTAATTACTCCTGCATTAGGACTTATTTTTTGGACAACATTAACTTTTGTTATCCTATTCTTCTTATTAAAAAAAATGGCTTGGGGACCAATACTTAATGCTGTAGACGAAAGAGAAGTGTCTATTACAAATGCTTTAGCCGAAGCCGATAAAGCACGTCAAGAAATACTAAACATCAAATCGGATAATGATAAAGTATTAAGAGAGGCAAGAGCTCAAAGAGACGTTCTATTAAAAGAAGCTCGTGAAATTAAAGAAAATATCATAACCGAAGCTAAAGAAGAAGCACAAGCTATTGCTGACAACTCTATTAAACAAACCAAAATAGCTATCGCAAACGAAAAAGAATCCGCTTTAATAGATCTTAAACATCATATGAGCGAATTATCAATAGGTATTACAAAAAAGGTATTAAAAGACCAATTAGTAGATAAAGACAAACAATTACAATTAATTGATGAGTTACTAAAAGACATAACTTTAAACTAGGTAAAATGAATAGAGCTGCACTAAGATATGCAAAAGCTGCACTTAACCTTGCAAAAGATGCAAATTCTATAAAAGAAGTGAATGACGATATGTTGTTAATTGAATCAACAATTAATAACAGTGAAGAGTTACAAGTGTTTTTAAATAATCCTGTTATAAAATCTAACGATAAATTAAACGTAATGGATGGTTTATTTGGAGATAAAACAAATGTTATTTCCAGTCAGGTTATAAAACTTTTAATCTCCAACAAACGTTTAAACTTACTGCCTTATGTAGCAAAACAATATATTCTTTTATTTGAAAAATTACAGGGTATTAATATTGCTAGAGTTACAACTGTTGTTCCTTTAACCGAAGAGTTAAAAGTAAAAATGTTAACAAAAGCTAAAGAGGTAATTCATAAAAATGCCGTTTTAGAAAATATTATAGACCAAAGTATTATTGGTGGGTTTATATTACAGATAGGAGATTTACAATACGATGCAAGCATTTCAAGTAAACTTGAAGATTTACATAGAAAATTTAAAAAAGCAGATTATAAAATAACGATTAACTAAAAGTTGAATGCTACCTATTAGAGCATAGTAACATTCAAAATTTAAATTTAATAAAATATGGCAACAATAAAACCAGCTGAAGTATCAGCAATTTTAAAAGAACGATTATCAAGTTTTGAAGTAACATCTTCATTAAATGAAACAGGATCTGTACTACAAATAGGTGACGGTATCGCTCGTGTTTTCGGATTAGAAAATGTTCAATACGGAGAATTAGTAGAGTTTGATGGCGGTTTAGAAGGTATTGTACTAAACTTAGAAGAAGATAATGTTGGTGTGGTGCTTTTAGGTAGTGACACTAGTATTAAAGAAGGTACTTTAGTAAAACGTACAGAACGTATTGCGTCACTTAATGTTGGTAATGGAATTATTGGTCGTGTTGTAAACACCCTTGGTGTACCAATTGATGGTAAAGGCGTTATACTTGGAAAAACTTACGAAATGCCTCTAGAGCGTAAAGCTCCTGGTGTACTTTTTAGAGAACCCGTAACTGAACCATTACAAACAGGATTAAAAGCAGTTGATGCTATGATTCCTGTAGGCCGTGGTCAACGTGAATTAATTATTGGTGATAGACAAACAGGTAAATCTACCGTTGCTTTAGATACTATTATAAATCAAAAAGAATTTTACGATGCAGGAAACCCTGTATATTGTATATATGTAGCAATTGGACAAAAAGCATCTACGGTTGCTGGTATTGTTCAAATGTTAGAAGAAAAAGGCGCAATGGCTTATACTACGGTTGTAGCAGCAAACGCATCAGATCCTGCGGCAATGCAAGTATATGCACCATTTGCTGGAGCGGCAATTGGAGAATATTTTAGAGATTTAGGAAAACCTGCATTAATTGTTTTTGATGATTTATCAAAACAAGCAGTTGCTTACCGTGAAATTTCTTTATTATTAAGACGTCCACCAGGACGTGAGGCATATCCAGGTGATGTATTTTACTTACACTCTAGATTATTAGAAAGAGCAGCAAAAGTTATAAATGATGACACTATTGCTGCAAAAATGAACGATGTACCAGATTCGTTAAAAGGAATGATAAAGGGTGGCGGTTCTTTAACTGCTTTACCAATTATTGAAACACAAGCTGGCGATGTATCTGCTTATATTCCTACTAACGTAATTTCGATTACCGATGGGCAAATATTCTTAGATATTGATTTATTTAACTCTGGTGTTAGACCAGCAATTAACGTAGGTATTTCGGTATCTCGTGTTGGTGGAAATGCACAAGTAAAATCCATGAAAAAAGTATCTGGTACTTTAAAGCTAGATCAAGCGCAATATCGTGAATTAGAGGCATTTGCAAAATTTGGTTCTGATTTAGATGCAGCAACCTTAAATGTTATTAATAAAGGTAAACGAAATGTGGAGATTTTAAAACAAGCGCAAAATGATCCAATGACTGTTGGTAAACAAATTGCTATTATCTATGCTGGTTCTAAAAACTTACTAAAAGACGTTCCTGTAAATAAAGTAAAAGAGTTTGAAACAGATTACTTAGACTTTTTAGCAAACAAACATCAAGACACATTAGATACTTTGAGATCTGGTAAATTAACCGATGATGCAATTGATATATTAATAGATGTTGCCAAAGAAGTATCGGCAAAGTACAACTAAAAAAGACGTTAGATTCTTAGACACTAGACTTTAGACTATGGCAAACTTAAAAGAAATACGTAACAGAATAACATCCATTGGATCTACGATGCAGATTACGAGCGCTATGAAAATGGTATCGGCTGCCAAGTTGAAAAAAGCACAAGATGCTATTATTGCTATGCGTCCGTATGCGGATAAATTAACAGAGTTGTTACAAAATTTAAGTGCTACTTTAGAAGGTGATTTAGGCGGAGCATACACTACACCAAGAGAAGTGAATAAAGTTTTATTAGTAGTAATTAACTCCAACAGGGGTTTGTGTGGTGGTTTTAACTCATCCGTGTTTAAAAAAACGGTTAATACCATAGAAGATAAATACAAAGGTATAGATATTTCTATTTTAGCAATTGGTAAAAAAGCAAATGACCTCTTATCTAAACAATATAATGTAATTGATAATCAATCGGATGTTTTTGACGCTTTAACACACGTAAATGTAGCTGTAATTGCCGAAAATATTATGCAACAATTTACCGATGGTGATTTTGATAAAGTAGAATTGATTTATAACAAGTTTAAAAATGCAGCAACGCAAATTTTAACTACCGAAACTTTTTTACCTATCGAGCAAACCGAAACAGAAACTACTTCTAATTTAGATTATATTTACGAACCTTCAAAGCAAATAATTATTGAAGGCTTAATACCTAAGTCTCTAAAAATGCAATTGTACAAAGCAATTCGCGATTCTTTTGCTGCCGAACACGGCGCAAGAATGACCGCAATGCATAAAGCAACCGATAATGCAAATGATCTTAGAGATGAATTATTATTAAAATACAACAAAGCAAGGCAAGCTGCAATTACTGGTGAAATACTAGAAATTGTTGGTGGTTCGGAAGCTTTAAATAGCTAACCAATCTTTATTATAAAAAAAATGAAAAGCCAAATCTTAATTGATTTGGCTTTTTTATGTCTAAATTTGGCTAAATTAGTATCCGTATTGAGATTAAAAGGATTTTGAAAAGTTTAATAAATAAATGTTATTTTTGTTTTGATATATGTTAATAATAAAAACGTTAATATTTCAATGTAAAACTAACCCTTAAAATAATATAAAACCATGGAAATAATAAAATCCAACATATTAAATATTGACTTCTCTTTATCACAAAATGATAAATGTTTACCAAAAAATATTTATGCAATCAAAGTATTTAATGCTGATAAAAAGGAGTTTTTTGAATTAGTCATTAATCATAATGGATATTGTCCACAAATCATTACAGACCATGAGCAATCAAATTTTAATGAATATTTATGTAATTTAGAATATGATACGATAGAAGAGTATTTTAAAGTAAAAAAAAGTAAAAAACCAAAAGTCTATTATTCAGTTTGTGAAGTGATAACTAATGAAAATGGCGAATTATATAGGTATACAAAATCTATTAATTCTTAATTCTAAATATAATGCGAAAAAAAATTAAAATTTTTGAAGGTTTTGCTGGATATGGAGGCGCATCTTTTGGTTTTAAAAAATCAGGAATTCCACATGAAATAATTGGGTTTTCAGAAAATGATAAATATGCAAGTGAAATATTTGAAATAAACCATCCTAATGTAAAAAATTACGGAGATATTACTAAAATTGACCCTAATAATTTACCTGATTTTGACATGTTTACTGGCGGTTTTCCTTGTCAACCATTTTCATCAGCTGGATTAGGAAAAGGAGAATTAGATATTAGAGGTACATTATTTTATGATATAATTGAAATTTGTAAAGTAAAAAAACCCAAACATTTGTTATTAGAAAATGTAAAAGGCTTAATTACAAAGAGGCATCAAGAAACATTTCAAAAAATTCAAGAAGAACTTAAGAAACTTGGTTATTCTATAAAATGGGAATTATTAAATACTAAAGATTACGGAATACCTCAAAACAGGCAACGAGTATGGATTTATGCATATTTAGGAGAATTGCCAAAAGATTTTACAATTGACCCTGGAAAAACGGAATTAAAACTTCGTTTTAAAAATTTTTTAGATAAAAATCCTGAAGAGAAATTATTTTTAAATGATAAACAAATAGCTAGATTAATTGAATTGCATAAAGTCGATTTAAATGTAAATGAACCTTTATGTTTTGATATTTATAATAAAAAAATAAAAATAGATGGCACTTCAATTACCATTACAGAACCTCATCATAATTCATTGCGAGTTGTACTTCCTCCAAAAAATGGAAAATTTATTGTGCGAAAATTATCTACAAAAGAGCATTATAGATTAATGGGTTTTGATGATGGTGAATTTAATTTTGGAGAACAGTCTTACCAGCAAATTTGTAAAAGGGCTGGAAATGGTTGGGACGTTAGCCTTGTTGGAAAAATTATTAAGCATATATTTAATCAATTGAAAAATTAATTTATGGGCAAAATGACATCAGAACAGGCTAGTCAAAAAAAAGAACTAGGTCATGCCGAAGAAAGAACATTTAATGCTTTTTTTGGTGATAAAAACAATAGAGATACTAATTTCTCTGGAGCTTCGGCAGACAATCAAATAACAAACAAAAAATACCTTAAAAAAATTGAAACAAAATTAGGGAAACTAAAATCAAATAAAGTTTCTTTAAAAAGTGGAAGTACTTGGCAATTTCATTTAGGAAGAATTGAAGAATTAAGTCCTTTAAAAGAAATTGAGATTTCAGAAACCAAAAAAGGTCATACTAAAATCAAACATTCCGTTCTTTTTGAAAAGCAAAAAATCGTCTTAAAAGATAAGTCGTTTTGGAATAAATATTTTGGTAAAGGAGATTTATTATGTTATAATGATAAACAAAAGAAATACACTTTTTTCAGAATGGATACTTGCATTGATTTTTTAAGAAAAAATATTGAATGGGAATTACTTGAGACAGGAAGGTTAAAAGGGCATTTAAAGTTAGGTACGAAAAATAGAAGTGTTTTGACTTTTGAATATCGAAAAAAGAAAAAATCATTTGCATTTGGAGCAATGGCTGGAAAAAATGGAATAGTTTTATTTGAGATTTTAAAAGAAAATTTAATCTATCAAGAAATTGAATTTGAATCGAGTATTGAAAAAAGTAAAACTATTCTTCTTCAAAAAAAGAAATATATAAAAAATATGACAGGTAAAATAGGAGAAACTTTTTTTGATAATGATTACTTTTATATTTGTATCAATTCAAATTCTTGGAAAAAAGTAAAATTAGAAAAATTATAAACTCCTAAAAATGAAAAAAACAATCTTACTACTAGTGATTTTTATCTTATTTTCTTGTAAAGAAAAAAAGGCTCTTAAAGAATCTATACAAGCTAAAGTACCAACCGAAACTATAAATTGGTTGGTAGGGAATTGGGAAAGAACCAATGACAAAAAAGGCAAAAAAACATACGAAAATTGGTATAAAAAAAACAACACCCATTATTACGGTATTGGGTTTACTATGAAAAATGCCGATACAATTTCAAAAGAAACCATGCGCATCGTTAAAAATAATACAAATTGGAATTTAATAGTAAATATTATAGGTAAAAATAACGACACTTCTGAGGTTATTTTTAAAATTACACAATTAGATAGCAACTCGTTTACTTGCGAAAA
>CAZOQL010000004.1:10239-41233 GCA_964582005.1 uncultured Flavobacteriaceae bacterium
ATGAGAATCCTTTTATCCGATAATAATCATTCAATATTAAAAGAAGGTTTAGAAAAATTAGGCTTTCAGGTTGAAGAAAACTTCACTTCTACCAAACAAGAAACAGAAAAAAAAATACATCTCTACGATGGTATTGTGATAAGAAGTCGCTTTAAAATTGATAAAATTTTTATAGACAAAGCACCTAATTTGAAATTTATTGCTCGTGTTGGTGCTGGTTTAGAAAGTATTGATATTCCGTATGCAGAAAGTAAAGGTATTCATTTAATATCAGCTCCAGAAGGCAATCGAAATGCTGTTGGAGAACATGCTTTAGGAATGCTTTTATCGCTATTTAATAATATGAATAAAGCAGATAGAGAAATCCGTCAAGGAAAATGGCAACGAGAAGCAAATAGAGGTATCGAACTAGAAGGAAAAACTATTGGACTCATTGGTTATGGCAATATGGGTAAAGCGTTTGCTAAAAAACTACAAGGTTTTGATGTAAAAGTAATTTTCTATGATATAAAACCAGCTATTGACGATAAAAATGCAAAACAAGTTTCTTTAGAAAAACTATTCAAAAAAACGGATGTTTTAAGTTTACATACGCCACATACCGAGCATACTAATAAAATGATAGATAGTGCTTTTATCCATCGATTTAAAAAACCCATTTATATTGTCAATACTGCAAGAGGAACTGCCATTGTAACCGATGATTTAGTTAATGCAATTAAAAACAACAAAGTATTAGGTGCTTGCCTAGATGTTTTAGAATACGAAAAACTATCTTTTGAAGATTTCTTTGGTAATAATAATTTACCCGAAGCTTTTAAATACTTAATCAATTCAAATAAAGTAATTTTATCGCCTCATATTGCAGGTTGGACTATCGAATCTAAATACAAATTAGCAAAGACTATTTTAGATAAGATTATATTGTTTAATAAACTAAAAAGGATTAGTAAATAAAATGGCAGTAAGTAAGAAATTTGGAACTTTTCCTGGTGTTTTCACACCTTCAATTTTAACTATTTTAGGTGTCATTATGTATATGCGTTTAGGCTGGGTTGTAGGTAATGCAGGTATTCTAGGCGCGATCATAATTATTTTAATTGCGCATGTAATTGCGGTTACTACAGGTTTAAGCGTATCCTCAGTGGCAACAGATAAAAAAATTGGCGCTGGTGGCATTTATTATGTGCTATCAAGAAGTATGGGAATACCTATTGGTGGTGCAATTGGTATTGCGCTCTATGTTGGTACTGCATTTTCTATTGCATTATATTTAATTGGTTTTGCCGAAAGTTTTAATGGCTATTTAAACTTAGGAATGACTATAAATGATTTTAGAATTACAGGAACGATTGCCCTTGTAGCGCTTACTTTATTGGCTCTAATAAGTACTTCGGTTGCTTTAAAGTCACAATTTTTTATATTAGCTGCAATTATTATTTCCTTAGTTTCTATTTTCTTTGGAAGCCACGATTTTACACCAGAAAAAATACACTTATTTGCAAGTAGTGACTCTGTTTCTTTAGAAGTGGTTTTTGCCATATTTTTTCCTGCAGTTACTGGGTTTACCGCAGGTATTGCGATGAGTGGCGACTTAAAAAGTCCAAAAAAATCAATCCCAACAGGTACATTATACGCTATTGGCGTTGGCTTAATTTTCTATTTAGGTTTAACAATCTTTATTGGCTTAACTATTGATAGTCAGGTACTAAAAACAGATTATAATATATTAATGAAAATAGCTCTTTTTGCTCCAGCAGTTGTGGCTGGTATTTGGGGCGCTACATTATCATCTGCAATTGGTGGAATTTTAGGTGCGCCAAGAATCTTACAAGCTATGTCGTTAGACGGAGTTACGCCAAAAATATTTGGTAAAACAAGTAAAAAAAATGAACCAATTAATGCCATACTTTTGGTTTTTGTTATTGCCGAAATTGGTATTTTAATTGGCGAATTGGATGTGATTGCCCGTGTAGTTTCTATGTTTTATTTAACTGCTTATGGTTTTATAAATATATCTTATTACTTCGAAAGTTGGGCAAACCCAGATTTTCAACCTACATTTAAAATTAATAGAAACATTGGCTTACTTGGTTTCTTTGCTTGTTTTGCCGTAATGTTTAAACTAGATATGGCTGCCATGTTTGGTGCTTTTATAGTGGTTGGTGTTTTGCATTATTGGTTACAAAAGAAACAAGTTACAACTCAAAAAAATGATGTTTGGCATAGCGTTTGGGGAAAAATTGTTCGTATTGGTCTTAAAAAAGTTGAAGCAAAAGATGTTGATAATTCCATTTGGAATCCAAATATTATTTTGTTTAGTGGTCAAAGTGAGCATCAAAAATATTTATTGGAGTTTAGTAAAACCATTTCAGGAAGAGCTGGTGTTGTAACCAACTTTAATTTAATTGTAGATAAAAATTTAAAGCGTCCACTAAAAAAAACAGACCAAATTATACGAAATGAAACTTTTAATAATCTCCAAATTTTTGGAAGGCAAATAAAAGTAAATAATATATTTGATGGCATAACAAATATTGCTACCATCTTTGGGTTTTCTGGTGTAGAACCAAATACTATTATGATGGGTTGGCCAAAAGGCCTTGAAAACTCTAGTGGTTATGCAAACATGACGGCAAATTTATTACATTTAGATTACAACTTACTATACTTAGATTTTGACCATAAAGCTAAATTTGGCAACTACCAAACAGTAGACTTTTGGTGGCGAGAAACCGATAGCAAAAATGCCGAAATGATGCTAAATATAGCTCGTTTTATATTAGAAAATCCTAAATGGAGTACTACTAGTATTCGCGTTTTATTTGTAAATAACAGTAATAAAAACGAAAAATCAATTCAGTTGAAAATTGCAAAATTAGTTGAAGATTTAAGAGTGAAAATTACTATTAAGATAATTAATAACGCCGTTAAAGAAATTCCTTTTTATGATTTAATTGAAAAAGAATCTTCAAAAACGGACTTAACCGTAATAGGAATACCTAATTATAAAATTGAAAAACAAACCGAATTTTTATTAAAAACAAATCAATTATTTGAAACTATTGGCTCAACATTATTGGTAAAAGCATCTACTAATTTTAATGTGTTGGATTTAGATTTTGTTTAAGTACTTTTGATTGTTATATTGTCTTGTTTTAAAACCTTCGTTAAGAATATAATAAGACTACTTCGTAACCATATCCTGCAAAACTCCGTTTTGAAAACCAACCTTTCTAAAAATCATCAAAGCAAGCTTTATGATTTTTAGAAAGGTTGGTTTATCCGTGACTCTGGCAGGATTCAAACCTGCAACCGCTGGAGCCGAAATCCAGTGCGCTATTCAATTGCGCCACAGAGCCAAAATTGAGAGGTAAAATAAAATTTAATTAATCGTATTGCTTCTCTCCTACTTATATCAATGCAAATCTCGATCGTATATTGAATACAAATCCAACATAAAACGATTATAATTTTCTTAATTCAGTAGCGCTCTTACCACATTAGAAATTGCCTTTCCATCGGCTTTACCAGCTAATTGTTTAGAAGCCATTCCCATCACTTTACCCATATCTTTCATAGAAGTTGCACCAACTTGACTAATTATAATAGAAATGCTGTTTTTTAATTCTTCTTCGCCCATTTGAGCTGGTAAAAATTGTGCTAGTATTTCAACTTGTGCCAATTCAGGTTCTGCTAAATCTTCTCTATTTTGTTCTTTATATAAAGCAGCACTATCTTTACGCTGCTTTACTAATTTTTGAACTAATTTTATTTCATCTTCTTGAGATAATTCTTTATTATCACCACTAGTTTGTGCTAATAATAAAGCCGATTTTATAGCTCTTAAGGATTCTAAAGCTACTTTATCTTTCGCTTTCATAGCTTCTTTAAGCTTGGTCATCACTTCTTGTTGTAAACTCATATTGTTTTATTAAGAATACAAAGGTAAGTAGAAATAAAATGACTTTTACTTAAATTTAGCATTAATAGACTTTATACCTTGCGATAGATTAAAATAAATACCACGTATGCCTTTATCGTTCTTTTCTAAAGCAATAAACTCATGTTTTTTAATAGACACGAAGTTGTTTTTCACTTTAAAGCCAAGTGATTTTATAAAAGCATCTTGGTGCTTTACTTTAATAATATGATACGCTTTTGATTTTTTTAAACCAGAACCAGAACTTAATATCGCTTGATTAATAGTAGTTATTTGACATTTTACATTCATAGCTTTACCTATTAACCCCAGCCTTCTATACGCATAAACTTGTATTTTTAACATTTCTATATCAAAAGGATTGTCTATTAAGTGTGCTTTTATATGCCTGAGTAAAGTAGTAACTTCTTCTTTTGTTTTTTTTCGTTTACGTAATATTTTCCTTATTGGAGTATTATACTTTGCACTAGCATATGGTTTATAATTATCTCTAAATGCAAAACCATAATACAAAGACCTTTGCTCTTTTAAAGTCATTGCTTTGCAATTATTCAAATATTTTTTTGTCAATTTAGGATAATGAAATTTTGAGTTTGAGTTTTTAGTTCTTTTTTTGATTTTTTTATAACTAGGCTTGTTAAAGCTGTTATTTTGAGTATTCGCATCAAAAAAGGAAAGAAAAAAAAATAAAAGTAGTATCTGTTTCAAAATTGTTTCTCTAAAATATTATTAATTAATTTAAGGGAAATCAATTTTATGTATCAAATATAGATAATTATTATTAATACGCTATAAATAATAACAAAAAAATGCCAAGCTTTATAAATAAAGTTGGCATTTTAAACTACGAGTATAAATCTCTTAATCTACATTATCGTGTAAAAAGGAATTATTAGATCTAAAGTTTATGTCTTTTCCATCCACATCTAATGAAATTCTTGATTGATTTATATCTTTTGAAGGCGTTTCGTCTAAAGCAACATTATTTCTCTTGTAAGCAGGTTCACTTTCTAGCTCATCAATATTTTGTTTTGCTTTATTTAAAAATTTGTAATTAAAATCTTTCATTTTCACTCTTCGTTCATCTGCTCTAGATTTTAGTTCGGTTATGGTGCTATTTAATGGTGATATATTTTTACTAGCGACTATACTTTTTTTATTAATCTGATTTTCTTCTACAATTTTTGATTGAATTTGCATTTCAGGTACACACACATCTTCCTTTTTTTCTTTCTCTTCTATATTTGAAGTCGCATTATTTAGTGAATTTTCTAACTCTAAATAATCTCCTAAACTATATACTTTATTATCGGATTCAATAGTAGCATCTTGTACTTCTACATCTACTTGATTTGAATTTTTAATTTCTGATTTAATAGTAATTTCATCTATTTCAAAATCATGGCTCTTTTCTTTATTATCTAAAGGTAAATCAAACAAGAATGTCATTTGGTCTTCCGACTCCTCTTTTAAAGGCGCAACAATTTGCATATCTACAACTTCAATATCCGAAATTGCTGTTATTATTATAAAATCATCCGTATTTATTTGCTTATCTTCAAACTCGGTAGCAACAACCTCATCGTAAACTACTTCTATCTTTTCAATAATATCTGCTGTTGGAATTATAGGAAAATCCTCCAATACTTTTTCATTTTCAACAGAAGATTTTTTCATATCATCTTCTAATAATTCTGTAAAATCAACTCCTAAAAAACCATTTTTTAGAGTTTCTACATCTTCTACAACAACAGCTTTGTTTTTGGATATGAATTCAAAATCATTAACATCAATATCAAAGAGGTTTAATTTTTTTTGAGAATTCGTTTTATCTTCTTCTAATTGATGTACAATCTTAGGTTTATCTATTTCATTTACTTGTTTTGTATTTGTAGTATTTTCATCATTCAATACTTTTTTATTAGTTGAAAATCTAGTTTCTACTTTAGAAGTATCGTCTAAATTAAAGATTACTTTTTTGTTTACTACTTTAGCTATTTCGGTTTGTTGTTCTTTATTAAAACCAGTAGCTACAATAGTTACTGCAATAGAATCGCCTAAACTTTCATCTTCACCAACACCCATAATGATATTAACGTTTCCTTTGGCTTCACTTTGAATGTAATCATTAATTTCACCTATTTCATCAATAGTAATTTCAATATTTCCAGAAACAATTAATAGTAATACATTTTTTGCCCCAGTAATTTTATTGTCATTTAACAAAGGGGAATCTAATGCTTTAGTGATGGCATCTTGCGCTCTATTTACACCTTCGGCCATAGCCGAACCCATAATTGCCGATCCGCTATTTGCCAATACGGTTTTTGCATCTCTAAAGTCAATATTCTGCGTATAATGATGCGTAATTACCTCTGCAATACCACTTGCTGCAGTTGATAATACTTCATCAGCTTTAGAAAAACCAGATTTAAAACCTAGATTACCATAAACTTCTCGTAGCTTATTATTATTAATTACAATTATAGAATCTACTTGTTCTCGCAATTTTAAAATACCTTGTTGCGCTTGGTCATTTCTTGTTTTACCTTCAAAACTAAAAGGTGTAGTTACAATAGCAACCGTTAATAAGCCCATATCTTTTGCCATTTTAGCAATAATTGGCGCTGCTCCTGTACCAGTTCCGCCGCCCATACCAACAGTTATAAAAACCATTTTAGTATTTACACCTAACATATTTTGGATAGCCTCTTTACTTTCAAGAGCAGATTCTTTTCCAACTTCAGGGTTTGCTCCAGCTCCTAAACCTTCGGTTAAGGAAGCACCTAATTGAATTCTTATAGGTATTGGACTATTACTCAATGCTTGCGCATCGGTATTACAAATGGCAAAATCAACGCCTTCTATTCCTTTTTTAAACATGTGATTTACAGCGTTTCCGCCACCACCGCCAACTCCTATAACCTTAATTACGTTAGATAGGTTTTTTGGCAGATTGAATGTAATCTCGTCAAAATTGATTGTATTATCCATAATTCACTATTTTATTTTCTCTAAATTCTTTTTCTTTTATAACTTTTTTTACTTTCTTAAATTACTCAGCATTATCTAGAAACTCTCTTAAATTTTGTATGAATTTCTCGAAAAAAGAAGGTTTTTTTACTTTTGATTTCTCTACTTCTAATGATGTTTTTCCCTCTGTCACAACTTCATCTACTAATGTTTGTTCTTCTGAGTTTAAAGTTTCTTCTACTGGAATTTCTTCGGTTTTATTTTTAGCAACTTCTTTTGCTTTTTCATCTAAACCATTCATTAACAAACCTACAGCAGTTGCATAAATAGGGCTTGATAATTGTTCTTCGGAATCGCTTGCTAAATGTTCGTTTGGATACCCAATTCTTGTATCCATACCAGTTATATATTCTACTAATTGTTTGATATGCTTTAATTCTGCGCCTCCACCAGTTAAAACAATTCCTGCAATTAATTTTTTCTTTGGCTCTTCGTGACCATAATTTTTTATTTCTAGAAATACTTCGTTTATTATTTCAACTGCTCTAGAATGTATAATTTTACTTAAATTTTTAAGGGTAATTTCTTTAGGATCACGACCTCTTAAACCAGGTATCGAAACAATTTCGTTTTCTTTATTTTCTCCTGGCCAAGCTGAACCAAATTTGGTTTTTAATAACTCGGCTTGTTTACCAATGATAGAGCATCCTTCTTTAATATCTTCGGTAATAACGTTTCCTCCAAAAGGCACAACAGCCGTATGTCTTATTATACCGTCTTTAAAAATAGCTAAATCGGTAGTTCCGCCACCTATATCAATCATGGCAACTCCTGCTTCTTTTTCTTCTTGGCTTAATACTGCTTCGGCAGAAGCTAATGGTTCTAAAGTAATATTAGACATGCCTAAATCGGCACTTTTAACACAACGAGCTATATTCCTAATAGATGCTACTTGCCCAACAACTACATGAAAATTTGCTTCCAATCTTCCTCCAAACATACCTATTGGCTCTTCTACTTCTGCTTGTCCATCAACTTTATAATCTTGCGGTAATACATGAATAATTTCTTCACCAGGAAGCATTATCAATTTTAGTACTTGATTCTTTAACCGGTCAATATCTTCTTCATCAATTACATCATTGGCATTTGGTCTGGTAATATAGTCACTGTGATGTAAGCTTCTAATGTGTTGCCCTGCAATACCAACAACGACATCTTTTATTTCAACATTACTTTCGTTTTCGGCCTCTTCGACAGCTTGCTGTATAGATTGAATAGTTTGTGTTATGTTATTTACAACACCACGATGTACGCCTTTACTTTCCGATTTTCCAGTACCTAAAATTTCAATTTTACCGTATTCGTTTCTACGGCCAATCATGGCTACAATTTTGGTTGTTCCAATATCTAAACCTACTGCTATTTGATTTTCCATAATTTATATCTTTGTGCAAACAACTTGCTTACTATATTCTAAATTTATTTTACTATACTTTTTTAAACTAGCATCATTTTTAGCTTTTTGATAAAATGCTTTTAGTTTATTAATTTTTTTATTTACATTTTCTAATTTTCCGAATGCAATAATTTGATTTCCCATTCTTGTATTTAATACAAAACGTTTATCGGATGTAATATGAATACCTACTATTTGTTTTTGCATAAAAGTATCTTTAAGTACTTTTTGTATAAATTGGTAAATCATTTTTAAATCCTCCGCACTTTTTACGCCAGTTACAATTGGTACTCTTGCCGAATAATTTTCTGATAATGGCATTTTTTTACCTAGCCTATCTAAATAGTATGATGTGTTATTCACTTGTACTCTTGCTATAGGCTTACGTTGTAATACCTTTGTTTTTAACACGCCATCAATGGTTAGATAAACTTCAGCTTTTTCTATCATTTCGTTTTTTTCTATTCCAGACTCCAGAACCTTCAAAAATATGTTTTCTTTTGATTTATTTTTGACGTTTCCTAAACTTTGTGTTAACAATTTATTAACCATTTGAGAACTTAAAAAAAGGTTGTCACCTTGCTCAAATTCCACCTGAATATCGGTAATTTTTCTTTTAGCATTTTTATAATTTGCAAAACCAAATAAACCTAAAATTATTAGGATGAAAAACAATGCTTTTATATAAATTTTATATTTAATCATTTCTTACTTATTCAATCAATTCTTTAGCATTTATTTCTTTACAAACTTCCGAAATTAAAACACCTATATCTCCTGCGCCTAACATAGACACTACAACATTTTCTTTATTAATATGTTTTATAATTTCTAATGTATCTTTCGCAATTAGTTTTGCATTTTGGTTTTTTTCTTTAATTTTTTCAAGCAACCATGCTGACGTAATTCCTTTTATTGGCAATTCTCTAGCTGGATATATGTCTAGTAATAAAACTGCATCAAATTGTGCTAAACTAGTAGCAAAATCATTTGCGAAATCTTTAGTTCTACTATACAAATGTGGCTGAAATAGTACTATTTTTTCTTTTTGAGGATATAATTTTTCTATGGTTTCATATACCGCATTAATCTCCGTAGGATGATGTGCATAATCATCAATTAAAACCAACTCTTTTGTATTTATTTTAATATTAAATCGCCTTTCAATCCCTATAAAACTTGCCAATCCTTTTTTAATTTTTTCTATAGAAACGCCATAATGATTTGCCATTGCAATAACTGCTAAAGCATTTAATATATTATGGTTTCCAGGTAATTGAATCCTTAAGTTCTTATAGCTTTCCGTGGGAGTTTTTATATCGAAAATTGAATTTCCATTTTCAAATCGACTATTTTTAGCTTGGTAATCTGCTTGATCTTCTAAGCCAAAAGTTATTCCTTTAATTGGAATGCCGTAACGGATAAATAATGTATCTGAAACAATATTCGCAAAATCAACAAACGCTTTTTCTAACGCATTGGCTTTGCCATAAATATCTAAATGATCCGCATCGGTTGAAGTAATACAAGCAATATTTGGACTTAATTCTAAAAAAGAACGATCGTACTCATCGGCTTCAACAACACTTATTTCATCGCCCCCTAAAATTAAGTTGGAATTGTAATTAGAAGCGATTCCGCCTAAAAATGAAGTAGCATCAACTCCTGCTTCTTTTAAAACATGCCCTAAAATAGTAGATGTTGTTGTTTTACCATGTGTTCCTGCAACAGCAAAACAAAATGTTTCTTTGGTTATTAAACCTAAAATAGCTGCGCGTTTTAAAATGGTAAATTCTTTTTCTTTAAAATAGTTAAGCTGCGCATGCGTTTCTGGAATTGCTGGCGTATAGATTATTAAAGTATTTTCACTATCTAAATACTGTTTTGGAATAGTAGCAACCTCATCTGTAAAATGAATGTTAATATTTATTTTTGCCAAAGTATCCGTTATAACGGAAGTTATTTTATCGTAACCAGCAACATTTTTTCCGTTACCAGAAAAATAACGAGCAAGTGCAGACATACCAATACCACCAATACCAATAAAGTAAAGGTTTTTGAAATCGGATATGTTTATTTTTTTTTGCATTTAATACTTATTTTTTCAGTTTTATAATGCTTTCTATAGTATCTACAATTTGTATTGTTGCGGTTGGTAATGCTAATTTTTTTATATTTTCACTTAAGAAAATCTGCCTATCGTCATCTTCTAACAAACCATTAAAAACAGTTTGGAAACGTTCTAATTCACTTTCTTTTAATAAAATAGCAGCTTTTTTATCTACAACTGCTTGGGCATTTTTGGTTTGATGATCTTCGGATACATTCGGGCTAGGAATAAATATGGTTGGTTTACCAACGATACATAATTCCGAAATTGATCCAGCTCCTGCTCTACTTATTATAAAGTCTGCCGCTGCATAAGCAAAGTCCATTTTATTTAAAAACGCATGGGTTTGTACGCCACTTATAGCATCGTGTTTTTTATACTTTTCGTAATACAATTTACCCGTTTGCCATATAATTTGAATGGATTGATTTACTACTAACCAATCTACTTGTTTTTCGAGTAATATGTTAATTGCTCTAGCTCCTAAACTTCCGCCAATAACCAAGAGTGTTTTTTTTGTTTTATCTAACTTAAAGTGTTCTAAAGCTTCTTTTCTTTTAGTAGCAACTGTCAATAAATCTTGCCTTACTGGGTTTCCTGTTTTAATAATTTTATGCTTCGGGAAAAATCGTTCCAAACCATCATAGGCAACACAAATTTTGGTTACTTTTTTACTTAACAACTTATTGGTTATACCTGGATAGGAATTTTGTTCTTGTATTAACGTTGGTATACCCATTGCATTTGCTCTCATTAATGTTGGTCCAGATGCAAAACCACCTGTACCAATAACCACATTTGGCTTAAAATGTTTTATTATTTTACTTGCTTTCCATAAACTGCTTATCAATTTAAAAGGAAAAATCATGTTCTTTAAAGTCAATTTACGTTGAATACCACTTATCCACAGACCCTTAATCTCATATCCATTTTGTGGTACTTTCTCCATCTCCATTCTATCCTTTGCGCCTACAAATAAAAATACAGCATTGGGATAACGCATTTTTAATTCGTTTGCAATAGCAATTGCAGGATAGATATGTCCGCCTGTGCCACCACCTGATATTAATATCTTTAGATTCTTTTTGATTTGTTTGTTTATTTGGTTATTTAAAAATTGATTTTATAAGGTATTTTTCTTTCTTCTTATTTGCTTTTTTAACCAATTGCTTCGTGTAAAACATCTAACGGATTATCGGTATCTATAGCTTTATTTATTTTAGTTAAATCTTCTCCTTTTGCTGCACTTACACTTAATATGATTCCTATGGCAAAACAAGTCATCCAAATGGAAGTTCCACCAGCACTTATTAATGGCAATGGTTGTCCTGTAACTGGAAACAATCCAACGGCTACTGCCATATTGGTAAAGGCTTGAAATATTATTGGAATACCAACACCAAGCACCGCCAAAGTGCCAAATATAGTTACGGTTTTTGTGGCAATTATCACTATTCGGAATAGCAATAACAAATACATAATTAATAAAAAAACAGCACCTAACAAGCCATATTCTTCGACTATTATAGAAAATATAAAGTCCGAAGACGATTGTGGTAATAAATTTTTTATCATACTCTTTCCTGGACCTTTACCCGTAATGCTACCTGAATATATTGCTACTTTTGATCGATGCGATTGTAATTGATCTCCGCCACCGCTTTTATCTGAAAAATTCTCATATCTATTCAGCCAAGTTTGCACTCTTGAGTTTTCAAATTTAGATGGAAAAGCCTTGACTGTTAAAATAAAAACAACAATCATTCCTATACCAAATAGACCAATACCTATAATATATTTAAGTGGGTAATTTCCTAAAAAAGATAGCATTATTACCATAACAAATAACAAAGCTGCAGTAGAGAAATTTGCAGGAAAAATCAACCCTATTACTACAATAACTGGCAACCATAACGGAAGAATACTTTCTTTGAAATTTATTTTATTGTCTTTATTTCTTGCAAAATATCTAGCAACATAAATCATTAATATTACACTTGCCAAAGTAGATGTTTGAAATTTAAATCCTACAAAAGGTATTTTAATCCATCTTGCGGCTAAAATTACTTTTTTCTTCGTTTCGGGATCAATATCTTGTGGTTGAAATAAGGTATAACCCAATAACACAATTATTATAGGAATCATTATCACAGACAGTCCACTAAAATAACGATACGGAATTTTATGGGTTACATAAACTATTATAAAACCTAACAATAACAAAATAGCATGCTTTATTAAATTACCACTTGTAGTAGAACCATTAGAAACAACATAAACTAAATTTGTGCTTGCACTATACACAGGTAAGAAAGAAAATATACCTAACATAGCAATAATTGCCCATAGTGTTCGGTCACCTTTCATATGCTGGATTAGCTTGTGCATTTTACTTTGGTTATTTGGTTATTCTTTTTAAAACTAAACTTATTTTATTTTTTTAACAATATTTACTAAATTATAACAGACGAACTGCACTTTTAAACTGCCCACCTCTATCTTCATAATTTTCGAATAAATCAAAACTTGCGCAAGCTGGCGATAATAAAACTACATCGTTTTTTTCTGCAATTTTGTATGCTACTTTTACTGCTTCTTCAGCTCCTTTAGTTTCAATAATGAAATCGACAATATTTGAAAACGCCTCTTTAATCTTAGCATTATCTTCGCCTAAACATATAATTGCTTTTACTTTTTCATTAACAAGTGGTAATAATTGTTCATAATCGTTACCTTTATCTACGCCTCCAACTATCCAAACTGTAGGCGATTTCATACTATCTAAAGCGTAATAAGCAGCATTTATATTAGTTGCTTTACTGTCATTAATATATTGTACGCCATTAATTTTTAACACGTTTTCTAAACGATGTTCCACACCTTCAAAGTCCGATAAACTTTTTCGAATAGTTTCTTTTCTAACTTTTAACAATGTTGCAGCCATTGTTGCAGCCATCGTGTTTTTTACATTATGCTTGCCTAACAAGGCTAAATCTGCTATTCCCATACTAAATGTATTTTGGTTTAATTCTATTATTATTTTATTGTCTTTTACGAACGCCCCTTCTTTTGAATCTACTAGACTATCACTTAGTGTAAATGGCAATAATCTTGCTTTGGTTTTATTGTTTGACAACCATTTCTGAATTTCCTTATCATCGGCATCATAAATGAGATAATCATTTATTGTTTGATTTTTTGTTATTCTAAATTTTGATTCTATATAATTTTCATACTTGTACTCATATCTATCTAAATGATCTGGTGATATGTTTGTTATAATTGCAATGTTTGGTTTAAAATCAACAATGCCGTCTAACTGAAAGCTACTCAACTCTAACACAAATAAATCGTTTTTTTGAGTAGCGACTTGCAAAGCAAAACTAGCGCCTATATTACCAGCGGTTCCAACATTAAAATTGGCATTATTTACTATACAACTCAACAATAACGTTGTGGTCGTTTTACCATTACTACCAGTAATACCAACCATATTTACTTTTGTAAATTGACTTGCAAATTCGATTTCTGAAATTACTGGAACACCCAATTTCTTCAATTTCACAACCAGCGGAACTGTTTCTGGAATTCCAGGGCTTTTCATAACCAAATCCGCATCTAACACTTTGATTTCTGTATGTGTGTTTTCTTCAAATTGTAGATCATTATGTAAAAGAACTTTTTTATATTTTTTATCTATTTTTCCTTTATCCGAAACGAAAACTTTATAGCCTTGTTTTTTTGCTAAAATTGCCGTTCCAACGCCACTTTCTCCTGCTCCTAGTATGGTTATTTTTTTAGACAAATTACTATCGTTTAACGCTTCTTATTATTTTTATTACCTCACTTTTAAAGTTACAATTGTTAGTACTGCCAACATTATTCCTGCAATCCAAAAACGAGTTACTATTTTACTTTCATGAATTCCTTTTTTTTGAAAATGATGATGTAATGGTGCCATTAAAAACACACGTTTACCTTCTCCATATTTTTTACGCGTATATTTAAACCAAAAAACCTGTATTATTACGGATAAATTTTCTATTAAAAACACACCAGCTAATATTGGTATTAACAATTCTTTTCGAACGGCTATTGCAATTACTGCTATAATTCCGCCAATAGTCAAACTTCCCGTATCACCCATAAATACTTGAGCAGGAAATGCATTGTACCACAAGAACCCTATTAATCCACCAGCAAATGCCGAAATAAAAATGGTCATTTCACCCGAATTGGGTATAAACATTATATTGAGGTAATTCGCAAAAATCAAGTTTCCTGAAATCCACGTAAAAATGGCGAGTGTCACTACTATTATTGCAGAAGTACCTGCTGCCAAACCATCAATACCATCGGTTAAATTTGCGCCATTAGAAACAGCCGTTATTATTAAGATAACAATAAGCAAAAATGGTATCCAAGCATATTTTTTATAATCGTCACCTAGCCAAGTAATCAAACTCGCATAATCAAACTCATTTTCTTTTAAAAATGGTATGGTCGTTTTTGTAGACTTTTCGGCTTGACCAAAATACTTACTTGGATTGTTTTCTGTTAATACTATATTGTTTTCCGCATGTAGCTCTTTCTTTATAGTTACATTTGGATTAAAATACAAAACCAAACCTACAAACAAACCCAGACCAACTTGCCCAATTACCTTAAATTTACCCGATAAACCTTTTTTGTTTTTTTTAAATACTTTAATATAATCATCTAAAAAACCAATTGCACCCATCCAAAAAGTCGTAACAATTAACAAGATAACATATACGTTATCTAATTTTGCCAATAAAAAAACGGGTATTAAAGTGGCTAGAATAATAATTATTCCACCCATAGTTGGTGTTCCTGCTTTCTGAATTTGACCATCTAAACCTAGATCACGTACGGTTTCCCCAATTTGCAATCTACTTAATTTAACAATGATTCGTTTTCCAAAAAAAGTAGCAATAAATAACGCTAAAACAAAAGCTAGAGCCGAGCGAAACGTAATGAACCGAAACAAACCAGCACCAGATAGATTGTAATGTTGTTCTAGATATGCAAAGAAGTAGTATAACATTATTTTAATTTTTAGAATTTAATATATTGGTTACTATTTCATAATCATCAAAAGAAGATGTAACTCCTTTTATTATCTGATAATTTTCATGTCCTTTTCCTGCAATCAATAAAATATCTCCTTTTTTCGCCAATTTACTTGCTGCTTTAATAGCTTGTTTTCTATTGGTAATAGATAAAAATTTAGATTCATTTTCTAACAAAACACCTTCTTCCATTGCTGTAATAATCGAATCTGGATTTTCATTTCTTGGATTATCTGAAGTAAAAATAACTTGATCCGATAATTGGGTGGAAATACTTCCCATTTTAGGTCTTTTAGTCGTATCTCTATCACCGCCACAACCAATAACAGTTATAACTTGAGCTCCATTTAATTTAATATCATTAATAGTTTCTAATACATTTTTTAAAGCATCTGGCGTATGTGCATAATCTACAATTGCAGTAATCCCTGAATTTGAAATAACGTATTGAAATCTTCCACTAACCGATTCTAATGTACTTACCACACGTAACGTTTCCATTTTATCTAAACCAAATTCTAATGCAACACCATAAATTGCCGTTAAATTATAAGCGTTAAAAGTTCCTATTAATTTTGACCAAACTTCTGTATTATTAATTTGAAGTAACAAGCCTGATAATTGATTTTCAATAATCTTCGCTTTATAATCTGCCATTGTTTTTAAAGCATATCTTAATTTTTTAGCTTTGGTATTTTGTAACATCACCATGCCGTTTTTATCATCTATATTCACTAAGGCGAATGCCGATTTTGGCAAAGCATCAAAAAAACTTTTTTTAACATCTCTATATGCAGCAAATGTTTTGTGGTAATCTAAATGCTCATGTGTAAGATTGGTAAAAACACCCGCTTTAAAGGTTAGGCCTGCAATACGTTTTTGTGCAATGCCATGCGAACTTACTTCCATAAAACAATGCGTAACACCTTGCCCAACCATGGCATTCAAATATTTATTAATTTGTAAACTATCTGGAGTTGTATGTGTAGCTACAATTTCTTTTTCGTTAATTTTAACAACTATGGTAGAAAGCAAACCTACTTTGTATCCATAATTTTTAAATAATTCATACAATAAAGTTGCTATAGTAGTTTTACCATTCGTGCCAGTTATACCTACCAATTCTAATTTTGAAGATGGGTTTCCATAATAATTAGAAGCTAGTACAGACAAAGCTTCTTTAGTATCTTTTACTTGAACATACGTGACTTCTTCTTTGTTTTTTGAAAAATCAATATTATTTTCATCTTGAAAAATAATTACTTTCGCACCATTATCAATTGCGAAATTTATGTAATTATGACCGTCAAAACTATCTCCTTTTTGCGCAACAAACACATCATTATTTACGATACTTTTAGAATTAAACTGAATTTCATTTATGGTCACATCAATATTACCATACACTTTAGTAGTGGTAATATTCTCTAATATGTTTTTTAATTTTTTCACCTTATCCTTTAACTTAACTCTAATACTATTTTTTTTCCTTTTTTAAATGTATTTCCTGCTTTAATAGATTGACTTTTCACCTTACCACTTCCTTTAAAAGACACCTTTAATCCTAAATTTTCTAAAATTGAAATTGCATCCATACCAACCATTCCCTTTACATTTGGGACGTTTCTATATTTTTTTTGAGAATTAATATTATATCTCAAATAATTGTTATCTAAAGAAGCGAACTCCGATTTTAATTCTTTAAACTCATTTACAATTGGCGTATTTGCATATAATTTTTGAGCTATTTTTTGAAATACTGGTGCGGCTACCACATTCCCATAAAAACCTATTTTTTTATCAGGTCTATGTATGACTACGATACAAGAATATTTAGGGTTGTCCGCAGGAAAAAAACCAGCAAAGGATGCTACATATTGCATTTCCTTACCATTTGCATAATCAACTTGAGTAGTTCCTGTTTTACCAGCTAAAAAATAATTGGCATTATATATATTTGTTGCTGTGCCACGCTTTACGACATTGCGTAACATAACATTCACCTTGTCAATAGTATTTTGCGAACATATTTTTTCATTAATAACTTCCGTTTCAAACCTCTTTAAAACTTTACCTTGCTGTCTAATTTCTTTTACAAATAATGGCTTTACCATTTTTCCGTTATTGGCAATAGCATTATAAAATGTTAAGGTCTGTAAAGGTGTCATGGAAACACCATAACCGTAACTCATCCAAGCTAATGTTGTTCCGTACCATCTTTCTTTTACTTTTGGACTTGGTATATATGGTTCGCCTTCACCAATTATTGGAATATCTAACTTATAACCCACTTCTAATTCATGCAAACCATCAATAAATTTTTGCGGATTATGCTTGTAATTATTATGAATAATTTTTGCAATACCAACATTAGAAGATTGTTCTAACACACGAGCTGCTGATATTTTTCCAAAACCACCTATATGACTATCTCTTACAAAACGCTTACCAACCAACCATTTCCCTTTTTCTGTATCTATTATAGTTCCGCTATCAATCACTTTATCTTCCAAAGCCACAACCATACTCATTAATTTAAAGGTTGAACCAGGCTCATGCTTTTCACCAATAGCGTAATTTAATCGTTCGTAATACTTACCACTTTTAGTTATTCCTAAATTAGAAATAGCTTTAATTTCACCTGTTTTGGTTTCCATAACCACAACAGATCCATGCTCGGCTTTAAATTTTTCTAATTGCATTAACAAGGCATGATGTGCAATGTCTTGAATATTAGTATTTATGGTTGTTACAATATCTTGCCCATTTATCGGTTCGATTTCTTGTGAATTAAATATTGGCTTCCAAGCGCCTTTTGCTATTTGTTGACGTACTTGCCTACCATCTTTTCCTCTAAGATATTTTCTAAAATTACCCTCTAAACCAACACGTACTGAAAATTCTTTACCATCCGTACCAATTCTTTTTTCATCCCAACCTATGGTTCTTTCTGCAATTCTACCAATTGGTCTTTCTCTAACTGTTCGCTGCTGTTTTATTAAACTTCTTTTAAACACGCCTTTTTTACCAAACAAAGCATGGGTTCTAATTTTTCTATACTCTAAATAACTTAGGTTTTTAGCAACAAACAAATACCTATTATTGTCTTTTCTCGCCTTACGAAGATACATTTCATATTCACCAGCAGATTTAGCAAACATAGATGCTAAAAATTTCGATAAAGCTTTTACATTTTTATTAAATGCCACATTTTTAACTGTTTTCAAATCTAATCGTATGTCAAATCTAGAAACTGATGTTGCTAACAAATCGCCTTCATCGGAATAAACATTACCTCTATTAGCAGGAATATCAAATTCTTTAATCATTTTAGCTTGCGCATCTTCCTTATATAAATCACCATGCACTAACTGAATTGACACCAATTGATACACAATTATTATTGCAAACAAGAACAACCCAATGGCAATTGGGTATAATTTATTTAATATGTTCTTTTTTTCAGTTGCCATATTTTGTTTCTAAATGCTCGCTTTATTTTTTTACGTAATTAATTATTTTAATTTTTGTAGGAGGCACATCTGCCACAAACAAATCTTTTCCTTCTAATTTTTTTACCACATAAGTTTCCATTTTTAATTTCATTAAATGAGAACGTATTGCTATATGTTGCGATCGTAATTCTTTTTTATTTTTACTTAATTCTGCAATTAATTGTACTTTTTTATCCACACTATGCGCACTAGAAATCATCATTAAAGCTAATAGCGTAATAAATAAAATGAAAATCCAGTTTTTTAAAGCATTATCATCAACTAGGAACTTTCCTTTTAAAATATTATATGTTTTCTGCTTTAAACTCATTATATTTAATTTTTAAAAGCAATTCGCAACTTGGCACTTCTGGCTCTATTATTTTCTTTTATTTGTAGCGTTGATGGCATTATTAATTTTCCGTCTTTTTTAAATGGTATGGAAAAATTTCCATAAAAATCTTTAATTGGCTCGCCTTCAAATTGCCCTTTTTGTATCAATCTTTTTACCAACCTATCTTCTAAAGAGTGATACGATATAATGCTTATTTTTCCACCAACCTCTAACAAATCAACCGTTTGTAACAAAAACTCTTTTAAGACCTCCAACTCTTCATTAACTTCAATTCGTATTGCTTGAAAAATTTGCGCTAATATTTTATGCTCTTTTGCTTTCGGTAAAAATTGTTGCAACACTTGCTTTAACTGAAAACTAGTTTTAATCACGCCTTCTTTTCTAGCTGCAACAATTTTTGAAGCAATACCTCTAGCGCCTCTCAATTCACCATACTGAAACAATATATCAGCCAACAACTTCTCTTCGTAATAATTAATCACATCAAAAGCAGATTTCTTGTCACTTTGATTCATCCGCATATCCAAATCAGCATCAAAACGCGTTGAAAAACCTCTTTCCGCAACATCAAATTGATGTGAAGAAACGCCTAAATCTGCCAATATCCCATCTACTTTCTTATAACCATGCAACCTTAAAAACCGCTTCACAAACCTAAAATTCTCATTAATCAACACAAAACGCTCATCATCAATCGTGTTTTTTAAAGCATCAACGTCTTGGTCAAAAGCAAACAACTTTCCTTTCGTACCCAATCGTTTTAAGATTTCTCTAGAATGTCCGCCACCTCCAAAAGTCACATCAATATAAACACCATCCGGTTTTATATCTAAACCTGACACGCTTTCATCCAACAAAACTGCATTATGATATTTCATTCGGCTCGTCATTACCCATTACTTCTTCCGCTAAATCTGCAAAATCAACAGTAGCTTCGTCAATAACTTGTTCGTACTTTTCTTTATCCCAAATTTCAATAATATTAATTGCCGAAGCGACTACTACTTCTTTTGAAATTCCTGCAAAAGAGTGCAAATCTTTAGGGATTAACAATCTTCCAGAAACATCTAACTCCAACGTTTTAACACCAGCCGTAAATCTTCTTATAAAATCATTGTTTTTTTTCTTGAATCTATTTAGCTTATTAACACTTTCCATCACTAAACACCATTCCTTCATTGGATACAACTCTAAACAAGGCTGAAAAACAGATCTTTTTAAAACAAAACCATCTTGTAAAATATCTTGTAGTTGTTTTTTAATAGCAACAGGCAACATTAAACGTCCCTTAACGTCTGCCTTACATTCATATGTTCCTATTAAATTTACCACTTTTATCATCTATAAGTCTATGTTCAGGACAAATATACGATTTTTTACCACTTTTTTCCATATTTTACCACTTTATTAATAACTTTAAACAGCTATTATATAAGTTTGATTTTTAACAACTTAAAAGAGTCATTAATTAATAATTTTAATTTTCGATTATCAATTGTATTAATAATTGTATTTTGGAACAAAATAATTATCTTTGCAACTTGACTAAAATGGGAAATTTTAATGAATAGAGAATTAACAAAAGACGGTGGATTTCAATATATAGAAATTGGAGAAGGAACACCTATCGTAATATTACACGGATTAATGGGTAACTTGAGTAATTTTGAAGGTGTTTTTAATTACTTTCCTTCAAAAGGTTATCGCATTTTAATGCCCGAATTACCTATTTACGATTTACCTCTACTAAAAACAAACGTTAAAAATTTAGCAAAATTCGTAAAAACTTTTATTGAATTTAAAGAATTGGACAATTACATTTTAATGGGGAATTCACTTGGCGGACATATCGCCCTATACTATTCTAAAATGTATCCTGACAATGTAAAAGGACTAATACTAACTGGAAGCTCTGGACTTTACGAAAGTGCAATGGGCGGAAGTTTTCCTAGAAGAGGTGATTACGGCTACGTACAGAAAAAAGTTGAAGATGTTTTTTACGATAATTCAATAGCTACAAAAGAAATTGTAGATGAGAGTTTTGCTATAATAAATGACAAGAGTAAATTAATTAGAACTTTAACCATTGCCAAAAGCGCTATTAGACACAATATGGCAAAGGATCTGCCAAACATGAAAATGCCTGTTTGTTTAATTTGGGGTAAAAATGATGAGGTAACACCACCAAGTGTAGCCAATGAATTTAACGAACTACTACCTAATTCCACTTTATATTGGATTGACAAGTGTGGTCACGCACCAATGATGGAACATCCTGATAGTTTTAACAAGCATATTGTAGATTGGTTTGAAAAAAATAATATTCAATAAAAACACTTATTACACTTTGTGTTTTATTGATATTGTACTTTAGCTTATGAAAATCAAAACAGCTTCTTTTGTTATCAGCAATTCTGACATAACAAAATGTCCAACAACGCAAATTGCCGAATATGCTTTTATTGGCAGATCAAATGTTGGAAAATCATCTTTAATAAATATGCTAACCAATCATAAAGGCTTAGCAAAAACCTCAAACAAACCAGGAAAAACACAATTAATTAACCATTTTATTATTAATAAAGAATGGTTTCTGGTTGACTTACCAGGTTACGGTTACGCTAAAGTTTCTAAAAAAATTCGAGGTACATTTCAAGATATTATTTATGATTATTTTCATAAAAGAACACAACTAGTCTGTACATTTGTTTTAATTGATAGTAGACATGACGCTCAAAAAATTGATTTAGAGTTTATGCAGTTTTTAGGCGAAAATTCGATACCATTCTGTATTGTTTTTACTAAATCTGACAAACTTAACAGGGCACAATTACCAAAAAATATTAACAATTATAAAAAACAATTACTACAGTACTGGGAGACTATGCCAACTTATTTCATTTCCTCAGCAGTAGAAAAAAATGGGAAAGAAGCTATTTTAGATTATATTGCAAAAGTCAACATAGACATAAACAACCCTACAATATAGATAAACTTAATTCTTTTGTATGCGAATCGTTTCAAACAAACATAATTTACAAATAATTCACGAAGACAATCACCTTATTATTGTAAACAAGCGCGTTGGTGATATTGTACAAGGAGATAAAACTAAAGACAAACCGCTAAGTGATGTTGTAAAGGAATATATAGCCAAAAAGCACAACAAACAGGGTAATGTATATTTAGGTGTTGTTCATAGATTAGATAGACCAACAAGTGGTATTGTTATTTTTGCTAAAACATCTAAAGCGCTTTCACGACTTAATAAAATGCTCCGTGATAAAAAAATCAACAAAACGTATATAGCAATTGTTAAAAACAAACCTGAAAAAGAACAAGATACACTTATTCATTATTTAAGAAAAAATCCCAAACAAAATAAAGCCATTGTTTTTAGCAAAGAAACTGCCGATACAAAAAAAGCGATTTTACATTACAGAACTATCCACACATTAAAACACTATTTTGCCCTAGAAATTGACCTTGAAACTGGAAGACATCATCAAATAAGAGCACAGCTTTCAGCTATAAAATCACCTATTAAAGGCGATTTAAAATACGGTTTTGATCGCAGTAACAAAAATGGTGGCATTCATTTACATGCTTATAAAATTAATTTTATACATCCAGTAAGTAAAGAAAACTTAACGATAACGTCTACACTTCCTTTAGATTCTATTTGGGATTCTTTAAGCTTATCCTTATAAATAGTTATTAACAAGATTTGTCTAATTTAATTCATTTAGATACTTTTACCAATTGAATTATCAAATCCCCTTAAAATGAATAACAATGAAATCGCATTTTCAAATTCTATGTTAAATGAATTTGAGCTTAGTTATGCACTTACCAACCAATCTAGTATTATTAAAAATATAGATAGCTTTAACTATTTATCGGAAAATAATTCCATCATAGATGAGATTAAACGAATAAAATCACCAAAGAGCATTCTTCAAATACTAAAATTACATCAATCTCTTAATGACTTAGAAAGTAAATGTAGTGTTCGTATTGCCGAAAAGTATTTAAATGGTTTTTTAGAAAGTAAAGGCGTTAAATCTTTTACTGAATTTATAAAGGAACTTCAGTAATCTTTTATCAAAAAAAAATGACTTTAAAAAAAGGGGGGAAATCCCCTTATTAATTTCAGGATAAACCCTTGTTGCCAAAAAAGTAATTCTCTCTAATTTTGTAGTCTAATAATTAAACTTTTTATATTATGATGGCAGCAATAAAAAATCCAACTCCGTATTACACTAACAATCTAAATGCAAGAGTAAAATTTATAACACCTTCGATTAAAGATGTTATTAAAAATGTTATGGGTAATGATTTAGAAATTCCACAAATCATTTATAATCGTATTGAACAAAATCTAACTATTGGCAACAATACCAATGCAGTTTTAAAAACAAAATTAGATGACGGATCATCTTATTGGATAAAAAATCGTTTCGAACCAAGCACGAACAATCGATTTAAAAATAATTTCACGCTAAAAACAGAATTATTAAGTAAAACTGAAATTGAAAAAAGCAAAAAATTGTATCAAAAACTAAACAGAATTGAAAAACACATAAGTGTTAATCAAGCTGGTAAATTTTTAGAAGGTTATTTAGAAGAACAATGTATTACGTTTAATGAATTAGTTTCCTTTTAATTTATTTGATAATAACACCCAGTTTACCAAGTACTTTTACCATTCGTAAAGCACTTTTTTTTATGCTATTTTTCTTAATTAAAAATATTTTATCATACAATACGTTATCTGAGAAAAAAGTAATTTTAAATTCATTGTTTAACACCAAGACTTCCTCTTGCATAAACTCAATCTTAACCGCAGATTTTGAAGGAAGCAATGCTACTTTATGTCTCATTTGTGCCGTTTTTCGTTTTCCATCATAACCTTTTGAAACAATTAATATCATATCAATAGCTATATTTTTATCGTTTATTAAATAAACATTCCAATCCTTGCTTTTAAATATCTTATTATAATCGGGTACAATTGCCAAATATACATTTTCAACAATTGGTGCTTTAATGTCTTTTTTCATATTATTAACTAATAAAAGTGCAACAAAAATAGGAAAGATTTAAATCAAAAAGGATATTAATACATAATTCTTCCTTACTTTTGAACTTCAAAAAAAATTAAATTTATCCATTGAAGATTTTTAGAGGTTTATCCGATTTTAAAGAAAAAAAACAAAGCATTGTAACTGTTGGTACTTTTGACGGCGTACATATTGGGCATCAAAAAATTATCCATAAAATAAATAAAAATAAGAAAGATGCCAATTCGGTATTGGTAACTTTTTATCCGCATCCTAGAATGGTAATTCAAGATGATGCCGATGTAAAACTACTAAACACGCTCGAAGAAAAAATCATGCTGTTAAAAAAAACAGGTTTAGATTGTTTGGTTATTGAACCTTTTACCAAAAAATTCTCTCGAAAAACAGCCTTAGACTTTGTCCGAAATATTTTAGTGAACACTTTACATATTAAAAAATTAGTGATTGGTTATGATCATCGATTTGGAAAAAATAGAGAAGGCGATTTCGAACAACTCGAGGGGTATGGTGAATTATATGACTTTAAAGTAAAAGAAATATCTGCTCAAGATATTGAAAATGTTGCCGTAAGTTCTACTAAAATACGTAAAGCATTACAAATCGGCGACATAAAAACAGCTAATAAATATTTAGGCTACAACTATCTTCTAACAGGAAAGGTGGTTCGCGGACAAGGTTTAGGGAGCAAATGGAACTACCCAACAATCAACATTCAAATAGCTAATCCATACAAATTATTACCTAAAAATGGCGTTTATATTGTTTCTGCCTCACTACGTTCTTCTCAATTTTTTGGCATAATGAATATTGGCACAAGACCAACCGTAAACGGAAAAAACAGAACTATTGAAGTGCATTTGTTAGATTTTAAAGCCGATGTTTATGGCGATAATATTCAAGTATGTATGCTAGATCGTTTACGAGACGAACAAAAATTCCCTTCTATAGAACATTTAATTGAACAAATAAAATTAGATGAAAAAAAAGCAAGAGCGCTTATTAGTTTGTTAAGTAAGTAGTCAAGTTATTACTAGTTTAAGATTAGTTTCTAAAAAAATCATAAACGAAAGACTACTAAATGACAGATTAACTGACAAAAAAATCTATAAAAATTCGTGAAATCTGCGGTATAAAATTTTACCTTTGCATACTAAATTAAAACCCTATGTTACAAGTACAATTCATTAGAGAAAATAAGCAAGAAGTTTTACGTGGTTTAGCAGTTCGTAATTTTTTAAATGCTGAAAAAATGATAGATACTGTACTATCATCCGATGAAAATCGAAGGGCTATCCAAACAGAATTAGATAACACTTTATCTGAAGCGAATAAAGTTGCCAAAGAAATTGGCGGTCTATTTAAAACTGGTAAAGCTACTGAAGCAAATCTATTGAAAGAAAAATCAGGTGAATTAAAAGTGATATCTACTGATTTAAAAGAAAAATTAGCCCAATCAAATACGGAGTTAAATGACTTATTATATCAAATTCCAAATATTCCAAATAGTTTAGTGCCTAGTGGAAATACCGAAGCTGATAATGTAACTGCCTTTCAAGAAGGAAAAGTCCCAAAATTACACGAAAATGCATTACCGCATTGGGAACTGGCTAAAAAATACGACATCATCGATTTTGAATTAGGAAACAAAATTACTGGCGCAGGATTTCCTGTATATAAAGGTAAAGGTGCTAAATTACAACGTGCCTTAATCAACTATTTTTTAGATAAAAATTCCGATGCTGGTTATGACGAAGTACAAGTGCCACATATGGTGAATGAGGCGTCTGCAACTGCAACTGGGCAATTACCAGACAAAGAAGGGCAAATGTATCACGATGCAAAAGATAATTTATATTTAATACCAACTGCCGAAGTACCAGTAACTAACATGTTTAGAGATGTTATTTTAAAGGAAACTGATTTTCCTATTTGTAAAACGGCCTATACGCCTTGTTTTCGTAGAGAAGCAGGTTCGTACGGAGCGCACGTTAGAGGTTTAAATCGTTTACATCAATTTGATAAAGTAGAAATTGTTCGTATTGAACATCCTAAAAAATCATACGAGGCTTTAGACAGCATGGTAAATCACGTTACCGAAATTTTACGTGAATTAAATTTACCTTTTAGAATTTTACGTCTTTGTGGTGGTGATATCGGTTTTACTGCCGCCTTAACTTATGATTTTGAAGTCTTTTCAACTGCACAAGATAGATGGTTAGAAGTAAGTTCCGTTTCCAATTTTGAAAATTTTCAAACGAATAGATTAAAATTACGCTATAAAGATACAAACGGAAAAACACAATTAGCACATACACTTAATGGAAGTTCATTAGCTTTACCAAGAATTATGGCTGGTCTTTTAGAAAATCACCAAACGCTAGATGGTATTAAAATACCTGAATGTTTGGTGAAATATTGTGGTTTTGATTTGATTGATTAATTGGTAGGTTATAATAATACACTACTTTTATATTTTAAACCACAATAGTATGTATTTCTAATTTAGAAAAACAACTAATCTTATACTGAAATTAAAAACAATTTTCGTTAACTTGCCATCTTGATTTTTTACAAAAAAATCAGTTTAATACAATGGCTAGAAAACAAGAATACATAGAAGTTTACGGTACACGAGTTCATAATTTAAAAAATATTGACATAAAAATACCTCGTAACCAACTAGTTGTGATTACAGGAATTAGTGGTAGTGGAAAATCTTCATTAGCTTTTGATACTATTTATGCTGAAGGACAAAGGCGTTATATTGAAACATTTTCAGCTTATGCTAGACAATTCTTAGGTAGTCTTGAACGACCAGATGTCGATAAAATTGATGGGCTTTCGCCAGTAATTGCTATCGAACAAAAGACAACGAACCGCAGTCCACGTTCTACTGTTGGTACCATTACCGAAATTTATGATTTTTTACGATTACTTTACGCTCGTACTGCCGATGCGTATTCTTACGAAACCAATGAGAGAATGGTTTCGTATTCCGATCAGCAAATTCATGATTTAATTTTAAACGATTTTGAAAATCAAAACATTAATATTCTTGCACCAGTTATAAAATCTCGTAAAGGGCATTATCGTGAGCTCTTTGAAAAAATTGCAAAACAAGGTTTTGTACGTGTCCGAATAGATGGTAAAATTCAAGAAATTGAAAAAGGAATGCGAGTTGATCGTTACAAAACACACGATATTGAAATTGTTATTGATAGACTAAAAGTTACTGTAGATAAAAAACGAGAGCTAAGAAGCAAAAAGCAAAAAGCAAAAAATAAGACGGAAGATAAAATCGTTTCAAAAAATTTATCGTTAAACAATACTAACAAGCGCCTTTCCGAAGCTATAAATACCGCAATGTATCACGGTGAAGATGTATTAATGGTTGTATCTCAAAATGAAAAAAGAGCACGCTATTTTAGTAGAAAACTAATGTGTCCTACAAGTGGTATTGCCTATCCAAAACCAGAACCGAATAGTTTTTCGTTTAATTCACCAAAAGGAGCTTGCCCAAAATGTAATGGTTTAGGCGTTGTTAATGAAGTTAGTATTGAAAAAATATTTCCCAATAAAAAATTATCTATAAATAATGGTGGAATTGCACCGATTGGAGAAAGCAAAAATTCATGGATTTTTAAACAATTAAAATTAATTGGCGAACGATTTAAATTCACTTTAGATACACCAATTGAAAAAATTTCTAAAAAAGCTATTGAGGTAATTCTAAACGGAACCAATGAAAGCTTTGATTTAGAAAGTAAAATTATGGGTGTTACTCGTAATTACAAAATTGATTTTGAAGGAATTATTAACTTCATTGACAGTCAATATAAGGAAAGTGATTCTACTTCTATAAAACGTTGGGCAAAAGAATTTATGAATGAAAATTTATGTTCCTCTTGTAATGGTGCACGATTACGAAAAGAGTCTTTGTATTATAAAATTAACTCAAAAAACATTAGTGCTCTAGCACAAATGGATATTATTCAATTAGCTACATGGTTTAAAAAAATAAAATTATCCAAAAAACAATTACTTATTGGAACTGAAATTTTAAAAGAAATTAATACCCGAATTCAATTTTTATTAAATGTAGGTTTAGACTATTTAAGTTTAGATCGGAGCTCAAAAACACTTTCTGGCGGTGAAGCGCAACGCATAAGATTAGCTACCCAAATTGGTTCACAACTAGTAGGCGTTTTATATATTTTAGACGAACCAAGTATTGGTTTACATCAACGTGATAATCAAAAATTAATAAACTCTTTAACACAATTACGAGATCTTGGCAATTCTATCTTAGTAGTAGAACATGATAAAGAAATGATGCTGGAAGCAGATTATGTTATTGATATTGGTCCAAAAGCAGGTAAATATGGTGGTGAAATTATTAGTAAAGGTACACCTGAAGAATTATTAAAAAGCAATACTATAACTGCTGACTATCTCAACGGAACTAAGAAATTTACTATCCCTAAAAAACGAAGAAAAGGAAATGGCAAAAAAATAACTCTCAAAGGAGCTACTGGAAATAATTTGAAAAATGTAACCATTACAATTCCTTTAGGTAAAATGATTTGTGTTACAGGAGTTTCAGGTAGTGGAAAATCAACCTTGATAAATGAAACTTTATACCCAATAATAAACAAACATATTTATAGAGCAGTTAAAACTCCTATGCCCTATAAATCAATTTCTGGCTTAGAGCATATCGATAAAATTATTGATATTAACCAATCGCCAATTGGTAGAACACCAAGGTCAAACCCTGCTACTTATACAGGTGTTTTTAGTGAAATAAGAAGCCTTTTTGCTAAAACACCCGAAGCGCTAATTAGAGGTTATAAATCTGGTCGTTTTTCATTTAATGTCAAAGATGGACGATGTGAAACCTGTCAAGGTGGTGGCGTAAGAGTTATTGAAATGAGTTTTTTACCCGATGTTCATGTAGAATGTGAAACCTGTATGGGAAAGCGTTTTACACGAGAAACTTTAGAGATTCGATACAAAGGTAAATCTATTTCGGATGTATTAAATATGACGATTGATGAGGCAGTTCCTTTTTTTGAATTAATACCTAAAATATACAAAAAACTTAAAACTATAAAGGATGTAGGTTTAGGTTATATAACTTTAGGACAACAATCTACCACACTTTCTGGCGGTGAAGCCCAACGAATTAAATTAGCTGCCGAATTATCAAAAAAGGATACAGGAAATACTTTTTATATTTTAGACGAACCAACTACTGGACTTCATTTTGAAGATATTCAAGTATTGATGACTGTTTTAAATGATTTAACCAATAAAGGAAATACCGTACTAATAATTGAACATAATTTAGATGTAGTTAAATTAGCCGATTATATTATAGATGTTGGTCCTGAAGGCGGTAAAAATGGAGGGAATATATTATTTACGGGAACGCCAGAAGAAATGATTAAAATAAAGGATGGTTATACAGCTTCATTTCTTAAAAAAGAACTAAATTAGATTGTCCCTTTTACTAAAGGTTAATAAACAAAATTAAAAAATATGTCAGAAGATAAAAAAATAAAAGAAAAGTTAAAACAAAAAACTTGGAACGAAATAAAAACCAATGATTCTTGGGCAATATTTAAAATAATGTCCGAATTTGTAGAAGGTTATGAAAAAATGAGTAAAGTTGGACCTTGCGTAAGCATCTTTGGTTCAGCAAGAACTAATCCAGAAGACAAATACTATAAATTATCCGAAAGTATTGGTTATGAGCTAACTCAGAATGGTTATGGTGTCATTACTGGTGGCGGACCAGGTATTATGGAAGCAGGAAACAAAGGAGCCTTTAGAGGTAAAGGAACTTCGGTAGGCTTAAATATTGATTTGCCATTTGAACAACATGATAATCCATATATTGACAAAGGTAAAAGTTTAGATTTTGATTATTTCTTTGTTAGAAAAGTAATGTTTGTAAAATATTCACAAGGTTTTGTAGTAATGCCAGGTGGTTTTGGAACCTTAGACGAACTTTTTGAAGCTATCACATTAATTCAAACAAAAAAGATAGGTAAATTTCCTATTATATTAGTGGGTACCGAATTTTGGTCTGGTCTATTTGAATGGATTAAAATAACGCTTTTAAAAGATTTTAAAACTGTTAGCGCAAAAGATTTAGATTTAATTCAATTAGTAGATACTGAAGATGAAGTGATTGATTTTCTGAATACGTTTTATAATAAATACCAATTAAGTCCTAATTTTTAAGATTTATATACTCTTAAATCAATCCCAATAAAAAATCCTGCTATTTCTAGCAGGATTTTTATTTATAATTTGAATTTCTTAATAATTAGAAATTTCAAATTGTGTTCTACGATTCATTTGATGCTCAGGTTCTGAACATTTTACATTATCCGAACATCTATTTCTTAATCTAGTTTCACCATAACCTATTGCTTTTATTCTATTTGGTGCAATGCCTCCAATATTTACAATATA
>CAZOQL010000005.1:0-9759 GCA_964582005.1 uncultured Flavobacteriaceae bacterium
TTTCTTTATTTTATAATACTTTAAAGATATGAAATTAAATGCTTACCTCAATAAATTTATTACAGCAAATACTACTGTTTTAGCTAATGAGTTAACAGCATCAGCAACTACAGGTGCCTTATATTTTTGGGAACATTGGGGTGGCGGATCACACTTTTTAAATGCATATCAAGGTGGTTATGCTACTTTAAGTTTGGCTGGTGGCGTAAGAGCTACTTGTCATGCATCGGTAAGTGGATCTTGTGTAAATACTGGAAGCACTAATTTTACACCAAGTACAACTTATAAAATACCTGTAGGACAAGGTTTTTTTTATAGAATCTATCTCTGGTACAACTGTCGCTAATCCGTTTATTAAAATAGATAATAGCATGCGTGTTTTCGAAAAAGAAGGGGCAACCTCTTTATTTTACAGACCTTCAAATAATAACGACACTACAACAAACTCTACCACAACAGATACAACACAACGAATCCGTTTAGGCTATAATAATACCGATGGTTTTTACCGACAAATAATGACCGCATTTATACCAGAATGTAATGATGGGCATAATACAGCATACGATGCAAGAATGGCAGATGTTAATCCAGAAGATTTATATTGGGTTACTAATACCAAAGAATATGTTATTGATGCAAGACCATTTAGAATTGACTTACAAATACCATTAGGAATAAAAGTTGTTACAGCTGGAATTCATACAATTTTTGTAGATGAATTAGAAAATTTTACTGGCGATGTGTATATTTTAGATACCGATACTGGTTTTACGCAAGACATTAATCAATCCGTTTTTGAAGTTAATTTAACTCCTGGCATTTATAATGATCGTTTTAAATTAGTATTTCAACCAACAAGTACTGCTGGAACAAATGATATAATTACCGAGGCAATACAAGTTTATTACACTAATAATGTACTAAATATTAATAATTTAGAAAATTTAAAAATTAAAAGCGCTAAAATATTTAATACCATTGGTCAATTAATAAAAGTGGTGTCTAAAACAGAATTACAGCAACCAGAAATTAGCGTACCGTTTCATGTAGCATCTGGTACATATATCGTTCAAATTGAAACTGCTATTGGCAAAAGTGGCTTTAAAATTATAGCTTATTAAGTATTATTTAATAAATAATAGTTTTAAAAAAAATCTTATATTTGTAGAACAAAACAACAACTATTATGGCAAAATTTGGTGAAATTATTAGCGCATCTTCCCCAACTTTAATTGATTTTTTTAGCGAAAACTCTAATCACAACGCATTAGCTAAAAACACCTTACAAGAAGTTGCAAGTGTTCTTGGTGATAAAGCGCGCATTATTAAAATTGACATTTCAAAAAACGAACAATTAGTTAATGCTTTACGTATTAAAGCTAGTCCAACTTTTATTATTTATAAAAATAGTGAAATGAAGTGGCGCCAATCTGGCGAGCAAGATGCAAATACTTTAATTAATTTGGTGGAACAATTTGTTTAAAAGAAAAACCGTTTTTAGTAAAGTATTTCAAAATTTTTGGTAACGTATATTCTAAATTTTTAGATGCTTTTTTACTATCGTGAAACACAATAACACTGCCCTTTTTGGTGTTTTTAATAACATTTTTACAACATGTTTCTTTGGCGATAGTTTTATCAAAATCAGCACTTAAAATAGACCACATTATTATTTTATAACCTTTTTTAATAAGTATTTTGGCTTGTTTTTTTTTTATTCTTCCGTATGGCGGTCTAAATAATTTTTTATTTTGAATGCTGTTTTTGTGTTGTATTTTTAATTGACATTCTTCTACATTTTTAATATAATCGGCTGTATTTGTTTGCCAACCATTTAGATGATTTTGAGTGTGATTTCCTATAGAATGTCCTTGATCAATAATTTTTTGAAATAACTCAGGATACTTCTTTATATTTTTACCAATACAAAAAAAAGTAGCTTTAGCATGGTGCTTTTTTAAAGTATCTAAAACAAACTCGGTTATTTTAGGCGTTGGTCCATCATCAAATGTTAGGTAAATTTCTTTTTTATCGGTTTTAAAACGCCAAACATATTTCTTATAAAAAGAAATTAAAAACGTTGGCGTTTTAATAAAATAAAGTTTCATTTTTTTTAATGGATTAATCCATTGCTTTCTCTAACATAGAAAACACCTCATCATAACCTTTTCGTAATTTTTGGTAATAAATAGTGTCTGTTTTTTCACTTTCGTTCATAACATATTGGTAAAACTCAATAGTTGGTTTGATTGTTGCAAATTGTGCCATTACGTTATTTGATCCAGAAATAGTATTACTAAATAAGGCTAGTTTTTTTGTGTAATCTGCTATTAAAGCATCCGAAAATGCTTGTGCTTTTTCTGGTTTACCAATTCTATAATAAGCTTCAATAGCTGTTAAAGCAAGACCTTCTTTTTTGTACAATTCAAAAGGTATCTCTTTTAAAGCTGTATCTATTAATTGCTCTGCGTATTGTTTATCAAACTTAGAAACCGTATTAATAATATTACCATACATTAACATGTTGGTTTCAAAATCTTCATAATTCATTTCTCGCTCATCATCACTTAAACTTATATAGTATCTGATATTATCTTTAAAAACAGAAAGCAATTCTTCTGCTACTTTTTTAGCTTTATTTGGTCTGTTAATTTTATAATAATTTTCAATTATACCAAGTGCTAAGCTATAATGTTTATACATTTTTATTGGTAATTTTTCTACGGAGATATCTAAAATTTCTTCCGCTTTAGTAAAATTACCTTCTTCTATAAATTTTTCGGCTAAACGAGTTAACATATTTCTAAATGAAATACTATTTCGTCTAGATTCTGCATCAATATATACGGAAGCATCATTAGAATTTTTCCAATCTATTTTTTGTATATTTTTATACATAATCTTAGAATTGATTCGACCCATATCTAACATGCTTTTTTGTTTAGAGGATGTTTTAATTGGCACAAATTTATACGCCATACCATCTACCTGTAAATAATCTTTTAACCAAATATATTCTTCATCAGCAAAAGCGCCACCTGTGAAATAAATAGGGCGTTCCCAATTATTATTTGCCAAAACATCTAACATTAATATTCTATTTTTTGTCAAAGCACTTCTATCAATATCAATGTCAATATAAGGCAAGATTAAATGTGCATCTTCTGGCTCTACAATATTATTTTTTAGAACCGCTTCTTTATCAACATATAATCTAATTTTATTAGTTGGATACGTTTTAATTTTATGACCGTTTCCTGCCAAATCTTCATATGTTAATGGGTTATTTGAAGCTATCCAATTCATAAAAAATTTAATATCTACTCTAGTTTCTTGTGGAATTTTATTTCCTAAAGAATCTAAGGAAACTGGCAAATCTAAAACTGATTTTTCAGAAACATCTGTTGGAATATGATATGCTGCATCTAAAGCTCCTGTTCTAAATTGCTTATGTGTTAATTGACCTGGAATTGGAGCCGCTTTATAGGTTGCTCTTTTTTGCTGGTCAATATACCAATCGGTAGCAAACAAACTAGTATTAATTAATTTAATATCGGTTCTATAATTTTCTACTTCTTGTAAATACCAAAGCGGAAATGTATCGTTATCTCCAATAGTAAACATTATGGCATTTTCTTGTGTAGCATCCAAATACGCTTTTGCATTTAAATGTGCTGTATAGCGATCTGAACGATCGTGATCATCCCAATTTTGGGTTGCTATCAATAAAGGAACTGTTAATAAACAAACAATAGTTACAGCTATTGCGGTAAGTTTTGGTTTAATATAGTTTTTAATTAATTCGAATAATGCTAGAACACCAAAACCTATCCAAATGGCAAAAATATAAAAGGAACCTACTACTGCGTAATCTCGTTCTCTTGGTTCAAATGGCTTAGGATTCGTATAAAATATTACTGCCAAACCAGTAAAAAGGAAAAATAACAATAACATATAAAAATTTTTCTTGTCTTTTTGTAAATGAAAAAACAAACCTATCATTCCTAAAATAAATGGCAAAAAGTAGTATGTATTTCTTCCTTTATTTTCCAAAACATCGGCTGGTAAATTTTTTTGTGATCCAAGGCGATAACTATCTATAAAATCAATACCGCTTAACCAGTTTCCATGATTATCTAATTGTCCTTGAATATCATCCTGTCTTCCTGTAAAATTCCACATAAAATAACGCCCATACATATACCCAAATTGATATTGAAACATAAAGCTTATATTATCAATAAAGCTTGGCTTTTGCACATTTAAAAAATCTTGATACTCTTTTAAATAACGCATATATTCCTCTCTAGTTAATTCATTTGCCAAATATTTATCCATAAAGGCTTCAAAATCTTCTTTTATTCTGGAATAATATTTATGATAATCACTATCTAATTCACGCTTTGGTTTCAATTTAAATTTTGGCATGGATCGAGTAATGGCAATATAATTTTCAATAACACCGGGTGATTGGTCTACCATTCTTGGTATAAATCCTTTGTGCGCATTACCATAATCTGGTATGGAATTTTTGTAATCGTTTTTATTTACAATAACATATTTTCCTAATTTAATATCTTTCTCATATTTAGGAGAACCATCAATAAATTGCCTTTCGCCATTTACTTCTACAATATTTGTATCATAAGCTGCAGTATAAAAGTCATCGTAAAAAACATTCGCATCTCCGTATTGCTCTCTATTATAATATGCTAGTAATTCTCTAGCACTTGATGGGTTATTTTCATTAATCGCGGTATTGGCATTTGCGCGAATTGGCAACATAATCCAAGAAGAAAAACCAACCATTATAAACAACACACAAAGAAGCAATAAATTAGCAACAGGAAACTTATTTTTTTGTGTATATTTTAATCCATAATAAAAACCAGTAATTAAAAGTAACCCAGCAATAATACTACCCGAATTAAATGGCAAACCAACTGAGTTAACAAAGAACAATTCCATTACACTAAAATATTTTAAGGTGAATGGAAATAAAAATTTAAAGACAAATGCCAATACTAAAATGGCAACTACATTAGCTAGTATAAAATTTTTAACAGTAATTTCTTTATACCTTTTAAAAAAATAAATAAATACTATCGATGGTATTACTAATAAAGACAAAATATGTACTCCAAACGATAAACCAACCACAAAACTGATTAAAAGCAACCATTTATTACCTCTTGGCTTATCCATTTCTTGTTCCCAACGAATACCTAACCATAACAACAAAGCCATTAAAAAGGAAGACATTGCATAAACCTCTGCCTCTACAGCACTGTACCAAAAACTATCTGAAAATGTATATGCTAAAGCACCAACTGCACCACTACCAATTATGGCAATTGCTTGTCCTTTTTTAAGTATTTCTCCTTTTTTAAGTAATACTTTTTTGGCAAGAGCCGTAATTGTCCAAAATAAAAATAGTATCGTAAAAGCACTTGCTAAGGCTGACATGAAATTTACCATTTTTGCTATGTGCGTAGGATCTGTAGTAAACATGGCAAAAAATGCACCTAACATTTGAAAAAGTGGTGCTCCTGGTGGATGACCAACTTGTAACTTTACAGATGTTGCAATATATTCACCACAATCCCAATAACTTACTGTTGGTTCTAAAGTTAAACTATACGTGATAATTGCAATAGCAAAAACCAGCCAACCTATAATTACATTGTATTTATTATAATTGAATGAAAACATATTTTATATTTTGTTTAATTCCTTTTTGGAAAGGCGAATTTACTAAATAATATTGGGTTTTTATTCATCCAAAAATGTTATGCTATTAAACTTTTGTTAAATTGAAATGTTTAAAAAAAATAGTTTTAAATTTTTTTATAAAAATAGTGCTAATATAAAAGTTTGTATTAAATTTGCGCACTCTTATAGCAATATAAGATCGGTATTGGCCTATGGTGTAATGGTAACACATCGGTTTTTGGTGCCGTCGTTCAAGGTTCGAGTCCTTGTAGGCCAACAAAAAACCTCTTTAAATCTTTGATTTTTAGAGGTTTTTTATTTTTTACACACGTTACTTCTACTCGTCCAACAAATTTAAGCCATCCGTAATTAAATTGCCAAACGCTCCGTTCTTATTTTTATTAAGATAACCCAAAACATTTTTCGTTAGTGGATTGTCTAATTTACAAATCAATTCATAAATTTCTAACACTAAAATCCATTCTTTATCCGATGATTTTATAAAATTAAAAACACGAGTAAGTTCCTCGATGTTAATTTTTTCATTCTCACGCATATCACGCACGTTTTGATATAACTTATGTATCGATTTTTCGGTATCGGAATATACAATTTTATGCGTTTTTTCTTTTGGAGCTTCATAAGTTAAACCATAATTATCTGGATCAGCAATACCTGAGTATGCTGAAATTACATTTGCACCAACTGCCATATCATAAATACCCCAAGAAGGATCAAATAAAATTTCTTCACCATACTTAACAGTACAGTTTTTAAAGGAAATTAATATTATTTTTCCTTGTAAATTTCTTTTTCCTGTAATGATTTCACCAGTAACGGTAATACCTCTTTTAAAATTTAAGGTTATTTTTTTACCTTCAAAAATTCCGTAAATTTCTAAATCGGTTGGAGACATATCTTCAATGGCAATATTAATACCTTTTAATTTACCAATTGGAGAACCAAAGCCTTCGCTATGGTATTCTTTTCCGTGCCCAATAATTTGTTTATTTTTATATGCTAATGCTGTTGCTCCTATTGTTTGAAAATATATTGCTTGGTAGTTTTGGTCATCAATTACTCTTGAAAAATTTCCTGAAATTTGAATACCAGTACTCAATTCAATGGTACCGTAATCACTAGAATCAATTAATTTTTCTAAGCCTTTTAAACCACCATTTCTAAGTGCCATGGTATCTGCAAATTCTTCTAAAACAAAACTCAAATGTGCAAAATTTGGCGTGACATATAATTGCGGTTGTGGTTTGGTAATATCAAAGGCTTTATATGCTGATTTTATAGAATACGGTAATTTTTCAACCTCATTTTGCAAACACCATTTACTTTCTCCTATAGAAGATAGCAAACCTGCTCCATATATTTTAGGGTTATCCATATCGCCAATTAAACCATATTCAACTGTCCACCAATGTAAGTTTCTAATTTGTGACATTTCACTTGGTTCACCCATATTAGAAACAATATTATTTATTATTTCCTCAGCATGTATAACTTCTTTTTCTTTGGTATTGGGGTTTTCTTTAATAATAGACAAATGTCTTATTGCTTCATATAACTCATAATCTTTAGCCGATGAAATCGCTTTGGAACCAATCTCTCCAAAACGCCTTAAATACTCGGCATATTCAGGATTCGCAATTATGGGTGCGTGACCAGCTGCTTCATGAATAATATCTGGCGCTGGTGTATATTCAATATGATTTGCCGTTCTTATATCTGCAGCAATAACCAATGTATTATAAGCTTGAAATTCCATAAAAGCATTCGGAGGAATAAAGCCATCTACCGAAACAGCCTGCCAACCAATATCTTTTAAAATCCTATTCATACCTTCCATTCTTGGTATATTTTCGGTAGACACGCCTGTTTTACGTAAACCATCTAAATAAGATTCATGAGCAACCGTAGCCAAATACTTGGTGCTTTTACGCATTACATATCGCCAAACTGCCTGATTTTTAGCTGTATATTCATTGTAAGGTTGCTTTATAGTAAAAACACGTAAATGTTTTGGTAACTTATCTAAAAAGGAAGCATCTGAATTCATAAATAACTATTTAAGTTACGTAAAATTACATTTTTTAAGTTTATTACCTATAAGAATTATCATAATAACTAGTATTTGATTTTTCGTTAATTCAGATATTCGAAAATATATAGTACATTTACACTTCAACAAAAAAAACATAAAATGAGAAGAGGTGGCGGATTAAAAATACGTTTAATAATTGGTGCAGTTATTATATTGTTTTCTTTATTTAAATATTGGGGAAGTGCCGAAACCAATAAATATACTGGTAGAAAACAACATATTAATATTACACCTGAGCAAGAAATAAGAATGGGTTTACAAAGTGCTCCTACTATGGCACAGCAACATGGTGGTTTATATCCTAATCAAGCTGCGCAAGATTTGGTAGATAAAATTGGCAATAGATTAGTTAACAATAGTATTGCGAGAGAAACTGGTTATAGGTATGAATTTCATTTATTACGTGACCCAAATACCATAAATGCTTTTGCTTTACCTGGCGGACAAATATTTATTACTTACGCGTTATTTTCTAAATTACAAAATGAAGATCAACTAGCTGGTGTATTAGGTCATGAAATTGGTCATGTTGTTGGTAGACATTCTGCCGATAGAATGGCAAAACAAGGTTTAACACAAGGTATTTTATCTGGCGTGATGGTTGGTGGCGGTGGTGATGCTGGACAAATGGCTGCACAAATTGCCAATATGGTTAATATGAAGTATGGTAGAGATGATGAATTAGAATCGGATGATTTAGGCGTGAAATTTATGCTAGATGCTGGTTATCAACCAGAAGAAATGATTGGTGTAATGAAGATACTAAAAGCAGCTTCTGGTGGAAGACGAGTTCCAGAAATGCAATCTACGCATCCTGATCCTGAAAACAGAATTGCTAAGATTAAAGCGGCTATTAAAAAATACCGCAACTAATTTAACAATACTCTATTAAAAAAACATAAGTCGTTATTTTAAAGTCAAAAGAAGCTTGATAAGCTTAACTAATTAATCCTTTTTTTAATTACAATAGAAGTTCTAATCCTTCAATTTAGAAAATCTTACAGAAGTTATCCTAAGAAATGTGAGATTCTTCCTTAATTTAAGTGTCTAATTTGAAAATAATTGCCTAATAACATTCTGCAAACATTCGTAAAGACGACTAAGTTTCGTTAAAATTTTGCGCTTATAACTTTCTCTATAACCATCAAATATTAAGACTGGTTTTCATATATTTTTAAGTTTTTATTATACCTAAATTCAGGAGAGACAAAGCTTAAGTTTGAACCTAAAAAAAGCCTTGAATAATAAAATTCAAGGCTTCCTGTTTTATTCAAAGAATAATTAATTATCTAATAACTAATTTTCTTGTTGTAAAGTTTCCAGCTTCTTCAACTCTTATTAAATAGATTCCAGCATCTAAGTTTGTTATATTTACTATTGTACCAGTAATTGTAGCTTTTAATACTTGCTTCCCTAAGATGTTAAAAATTTGAATATCTTTATCTAAATTATTTAAAGTAGTAATATTTAAAACTCCGTTATTTACAGGGTTTGGATACATTGTAAAACCTTTGATTGAATTATCTAGTACAGAAGACGTTGCTGCCATCATATCCGCCATATCTCTTGCTGCAAGAAAGTATCCAGAAGATCTTTCTCCAACTAACCCAACAATATCTTGAGCAGTTGCAGGTAAAGCAGTAGTTATGTAATCAACACTATAAAAATTAGTTCTAAAATCTAAATTATCCATTCCTTGTGTCATTGGGTATTGTTTTCCATTATTAAAGTTACCATCACCGCCAGCTTCATCTGCCATAGTTACATTAACAACTTTTACTAATTCCGCCTCATAATCATTAGGGCTTGCATTTATCATTGCAAAAGTTACTACTTCTGGTGTTATAGAAACTGCTGAAGGAGATATTGCTGTTACATCTGCTGCAGGTTTGAATTGTAACATGCCTTGATAGGCATCTAAGACACCTTTT
>CAZOQL010000005.1:9773-26862 GCA_964582005.1 uncultured Flavobacteriaceae bacterium
AAGCCATCACCTCTAACTCCCGAAGTAAGAACTCCAGCTGTATCATCAATTAAAATTCCTGCAGAAGCATCTTGAATCCATTTTTGATTTCTATGAGTTTGCGCATAATTAATTAATGCTTCTCCTGCTAATTCATATGCATCCCCAATTGTACCAGCTCTTAAAGCAGCAATATCAGCAACTTGTGTATAAGCTTGTACGGTAAAATTAACTGTTGCTTCAACTGCTGGAATTAATGAAGCGTGACTATCTTCTCTCAAATCCATAAATAAAGTATAACTTCCAGGCGCCAATCCTGTTAAAGACAAAGAACCTGTATCGCTATAAACTGGTGTTGAACCGATAGTAGTTGGTCCTGTTAATTGATAATGAAAATGTCCATCACCCATACCAGTAGTAGCTACATTAAAATTATTAATAATATAGCCAACTGTTACATCTCCTGAAGCTTCTGTAGAACCTTCAGCAGGTGATGATATTGTTAACGATGGAGCTGTAGACGTGTTGTGCATTACAGATAAATCATCCCAAATTACGGTTGAATTTGAATAAGATCTTACTTCAAAACGTAATTTATCTGCTGAAGCTGGTGCATTTAAGGTAACCGTATATTGCATCCAAGCGCCTGCAGTATCGGGTGCATATGTTCTTAAAGAACCTACATCATCTGCTATAGTTGATCCTCCTGATTCCCAATAACACCAAATTCTTGCATCCGTACCATCACCAGCAGTTACATTGTACCAAAAACTAATAGTGTAACTATCGCCTCCAACTATATTTACTGTTTGTGCTAAATCTTTTGTTCCGCTACCGCCATCTCTTTTTGCAGCATTTGCACCGCCATGAAATATTGTAGTTTCTTGCGTTAAAGATTCTGCTTTTGTCCAATCAGCAGGCGTAGTTGCATCTGTCCAATTTTCTAAATTTCCGTTAAGAAGTAACTCTTGCCCGAAAGAAAAAGATGCAATTAAAAGTGCAATAAATAAAAAGTAGTTTTTTTTCATAATATAATCGTTAAAATGTTTATAAATAATATTTAGTTGCAAAGATACCTAATTGTATTAAAAATATATGTTAAATTTATATTAAGAATACCTAAAGTTATTAACTATTCCTTTAAATCTACTTCCATTTCTTCTTTCGCAATTTAATTTTCAATTACTATAAGGCCACAACCAAGCTCCTTTATAGTTTTATTAGTAATAAAAAAAAATGTTAATTTTTTCATATATCTTTATAGTAAAAATTCCATCAAACAATACATTTGATACTGATTTCTAGACTTAAAATCATGCTTGTTTATTTGTAAAACAAACTCTCAAAAACGAATTCTTTTTACAGATAAAAAAATATTTATTTTTTTATCTTTTTATTTTGATGGTAATGAAAATTAAATATATATTTGCCACCCAAATTAAATGGTGCCTTAGCTCAGTTGGTAGAGCAATGGACTGAAAATCCATGTGTCCCTAGTTCGATTCTTGGAGGCACCACATTAAAAAGACTGCAAATGCAGTCTTTTTTTGTTAAAAAAACGATTTTTACAAAAAAAAAGAATTTGAACCTTATACTAGACATCGGAAATACCAGAACGAAAATTGCCCTTTTTAATAATGGTGTTTTATTAGCATTACAATCTATAACGAACAAAAAATCATTAAAAGACATTACATTACTTTTCGAAAATAATAAAATTTTATATACTATAATGTCATCTGTTGCCAACACTAATAAAAATACCATCTCTTTTTTAGCTGAAAATTCAGAGTTGATAATTTTAAATTCTAAAACTAAAATACCATTTAATAATTTATATAAAACTCCAAAAACCCTAGGTGTTGACAGAATTGCCTTAATGGCTGCAGCACAGAAGAATCATCCTAATAAAAATGTTTTGGTAATTGATGCTGGGTCTTGTATAACCTATGATTTTATCAATGCAAAAAACGAATATTTTGGTGGCGCTATTGCTCCAGGTATTAAAATGAAATATAAAGCAATGCATCATTTTACTGCAAACCTACCTTTACTCTCTCCAAAATCACAAATTACACTTGGCAACTCAACAAAAAACGCTATGCACCAAGGAGTTATAAATGGCACTGTCTTAGAAATTGATGGCGTTATAAATCAATATAAAAAACAATACGAGAATTTAACAATAGTTTTAACAGGTGGAGATACTATTTTCTTGGCTAAACTATTAAAAAGTAGCATATTTGCCAATCCTAATTTTTTATTAGAAGGATTAAATTATATTTTAAATTACAATTTACAAAAATGATCAAAAAAATAATTGTTCTAACTACTATTTTTATTACCATTAGTAGTTTTTCTCAAAAAAACAACATCTCTCCCTATTCTTTTTTTGGAATTGGTGACGTAACCGAAACTAAAAGCTCGCACGAAATGTCTATGGGAGGAATTGGTGGCGCTAATAATAGTTCTTACCGTTTGTTTTTTAGCAACCCTGCTTCTTTAGGCTCTTTAAAATTGACGACTTACACATTAGCTGGATCTAATAAATATACCAAAATTGATGATGGGCTTACAAAGCAAGGTAGCTCTGCTTTTTCATTATCTTACTTAGCTCTAGGGTTTCCTGCTGGAAAAAATGCAGCAATTTCTTTTGGTTTACAACCTTTTTCTAAAGTAGGTTATCATATTTTAAATAGATACCAAAATAATTTAGATGAAACAGAAAGTTTTTTATTTAAAGGCAAAGGCGCTAGTAATCGTGTGTTTTTAGCTTATGGATATAAATTACCAAGCCAAATAAGCTTAGGAGTGGAAGTTTCTTATATTTTTGGAAATCTAGAGCGTAGCATTCTACATAGAAATGAAGAACATAGAGACAGACTTGCTACCCAATACAAAAGTGAAACCGATATTACTGGTTTTTCTTTTAAAATTGGCGCACAAAATACCTTAAAATTAAAGGATAAACTTGAAATTAAAACTGGTTTAAGTCTTTTATTGAAAAGTAAACTAAACAATGAAGGTCGTGAAAACATTATTTCTCTATTAAATGCAGTGAATCCCGATGTAGTTATTCCAAGAGACAACATATTAGATATTGAATCTACGGGCGAAGTACTTATGCCCCTAAAAACCGCCTTAAGTATTGGTCTAGGGGAAAACAATAAATGGTTTGCTGGTTTAGAATATAGTTTTCAAGATGCCATATCATTCACCAACAATATCACACAAAACAACAATACTATTCAGTATGAAAAAAATACAAACCTTGCTTTTGGAGGATTTTATACCCCAAACGCAGAGTCAATAACAGCTTACTGGAAAAGAGTAACTTACACTGCCGGAGTACACTCTAAACAAACTGGTTTAATCGTTAATAATACCTCAATAAATGACTTTGGCATATCTTTTGGAGTAAGCTTACCGAGTAAAAGGCAACTTTCTAATGTTAACTTAGGTTTTGATATTGGAAAAAGAGGAGAAATTAACAATGGTGGTTTAATTAAAGAAAATTATTATAACTTTCGCCTCTCATTATCTTTAAATGATAAATGGTTTAGAAAACGAAAATTAAATTAAATTTTAAATTATGAAAACGAAAATTACAACTTTAGCAATTATAACAATATTGTTTGCGGGAATCTTAAATGTATTTGCACAAGACAAATACGGGTCAGATCCTGAAAATTGTAAAATAAACCTTTCCTTATTTCATGAAAGTGTTAAAGCTAAAAATTTTAAAGAAGCATTAACACCTTGGAGAGATAGTTATAAAAATTGTCCAAAAGCCACTAAACTTATTTATACCGATGGTCTTAAAATCGCCTTGGATATGATTAAAAACGGAGATGAATCTGGTGTTGCTTTAGTAAATGAAATTTACGAAAAAAGAATAGAACATTTTCCATCAAACTTAGGGAAAGTTTATAATGATTGGGCAAAATTTCTAATCAAACAAGGAGCAAGTAATACTGTTGTTTTTGAAAAATTGAATCTTGCTTTTAAAGCGGACCCTGCAGGAATGAGTGCTAAAAATATTTTTAGATTTTTTCAAAACGTAACAGATAAGTATAAAAACACGAATGTTCAAAAAATATTTAACACACAAGATGATGTAAATGATGCGGTAAATAAAAAAATGGATGCTTATACCAGAGAATACGATGTTATTAATAGTAAGGTTGCAGCAGGAACAAATTTAACTTCAAAACAAGCTAAACGAGTAAAGTCTAGATTCTACGAAATAAACTTAAAAGGTTTAGGTATGATTGAAGGCGGTTTAAATAGTATTGTAAATGAATTAATGACTTGTGAGAGATTAATACCTCTATATACTAAAACATACGAAGTTAATAAAGACGACCCTAAGTGGTTAAAAAGAGCAGCAAAAAAATTATATGACAAAGGTTGTAAAAACGACCCGTTGTTTGATCGTATTGTAGAATCTTGGGTTAATTTAGAACCAACAGCAAGTTCACTTAATTACTTTGCAAGCATCCTAGAAAAAAAGGGCGATATAGCAAAAGCACAACAATATAGAGATAGAGCTTTTAATGCAGAAACTGACCCTTATAAGAAGGCTATAATTTTATACAACAGAGCTATTGAATATAAACAACAAGGTAAAAAGAGCTTAGCAAGAAAAACAGCTATGCAGGCTTTAAATTTACAACCTAGTTTTGGTAAAGCCTACCTATTAATAGGAACCATGTATGCAAGTAGTGCAAATAGCGTTGGAACAAATGAGTTTAGTAAAAGAATGGTTTATGCAGCAGCTGTTAATAAAATTAGACAAGCTATTAAAGCAGACCCAAGCTTAACATCTAGAGGTAATAAGTATATAAATAATTATAAAAAGAATTACCCTACAAAAAAGTTTTTATTCCAACATCAAAAAACATCTGGCGCTACACATAGAGTTGGTGGATGGATTGGTGAATCGGTAAGAATTCCGTAATTTTATCAAATGATTTTATCTAAAATAGCACATAATATCAAGAGCATTGTTATACTATCAACTATAGCAATGCTTTTTTCATGTGGTAATAATATTACTGAAGTAACCGATTTCTTAGCCGATAAAAATTTACCAATCGCAATAACTAAAAATATATCTCTTATCTATACCGATTCGGGTTATGTCAAAAATAAAATGAAAGCTCCTTTATTACATAATTTTGAAAATAGAGTAAAACATCCTTATCAAGAATTCCCTAAAGGAATCACAATTACTACATTTGATAAAAATAACGACTCCACAACCATTACAGCAGATTATGCTATTACCTATGGGGATACCGAAATATCCGAAATAAAAAAAAATGTAATCGTATTTAATCACTCAAAAAATTTAACCCTTAAAACCGAGCAACTTTTTTGGGATAAAAAAGAAAATCACTTCTATTCAAATAAAAAAGCAACGCTTAGCTCTTTAAAAGACACCTTAATCGGTTTAGAAGGTTTTGATTCAAATGCAGATTTAACCAATGCAGTTATGATGAATAATAGTGGTACTTTATATATAGACGAATAAATTCTAAAATAATTATGTTAAAAATACACCGAATAATAGAAATAGGCTATTTACTTTTTGCAGTACTATTTTTTATAGAAGCCTTTACAACTTTCAGTAGCAATAAAAACAAAGCCTTAATTTTTGCAGGCCTTGCAATAATGGCTACATTTATGTTTTTCTTCAAAAAACGTTTTAGAAAAAAAAAATATAAAAATAACAAATAAAATAGCTTAACCTTTTTTAGATGGGAACTCAATTCTTAATCATTTTACTATCCATTGTATTTTCTGCTTTTTTTTCTGGTATGGAAATAGCATTTGTATCGGCTAATAAAATTCAAATCGAAATTGAAAAACAACAGCAAAGTTTTTTGTCAAAAGTACTTGCAAAATTAACTGTAAACCCATCAAAATTTATTACTACAATGCTTATAGGCAACAATATAGCACTGGTTGTTTACGGTTATTTTATGGGTGATTTACTTATCGAATACATCGCTCCTTTTTTAAATAACACATTTGTGATACTAATAATACAAACTTTTATTTCAACAGTTATTATCTTAGTCACAGCAGAATTTTTACCTAAAGCAATTTTTAGAATTTATGCCAATGAAGCTTTACGGTTGTTTTCTATACCAGCATATTTTTTTTATATTCTTTTTTATTTTATTTCCATTTTTATAAGTAAAATTTCTAACCTTATTTTACGTGTGTTTTTTAACACCAATGCAGATGAAACTACCTTAGAATTTAGTAAAAAAGAATTAGGTAATTTTATAGCAGAACAATTAGAAACCAGTAATGAAGGAGTAGATTCTGAAATACAAATTTTTAAAAATGCCTTAGATTTTCACAATGTAAAAGCTCGAGAAATAATGGTTCCCAGAACTGAAATAATAGCATTAGAGATTCATGAAACAATAAGTAATTTAAAAAAAATATTTGTAGAGACTGGCTTGTCAAAAATTCTAATCTACAAAAACACATTAGATAATTTAATTGGCTATGTAAGTGCCTTTGAATTATTTAAAGATCCGAAAAATATCCGATCTATTCTTATCCCAATAGAATTTATACCCGAATCTATGCCTCTAAAAAACATTTTAGAAAATTTAACAAAGAAAAGAAAAAATATAGCTATCGTGTTAGATGAATACGGTGGTACATCTGGCTTAATAACTAAAGAAGATATAATCGAAGAACTTTTTGGAGAAATTGAAGACGAACACGATAACTTAAAGTTAACAGAACAACAAATAAATAAAAGAGAATACCTTTTTTCAGCACGATTAGAAATTGATTATTTAAACACTACCTATTTACTAGATTTACCAAAAGAAGATGGCTTTGAAACTCTAGGAGGTTTTATTGTAAATCATACAGAAAATATTCCATATTTAAATGAAATTATTATAATTGATAATTATGAATTGATTATTAAAAAAGTTAGCTCTACTAAAATTGAAGAAATCTTTTTAAAAGTTATTGATTTAGATTAAAAAAATATTAAAAGAGCTTATTCTTAATCAAAAAAATACTTCGCAAACTCCTTTCAATAATTATTTTTTTTTTGTATTTTCGCCGACTAAATTAAAACGAAAAGTAAAATGGCAATTTTAGCACAAATAAGGAATCGTCCTATTTTTTTAATCTTCATTATTGGTATGGCACTATTTGCCTTTGTATTGGCAGGTGTGTTTGACGGCTCAAGCGGTCCTAGTAGAAGCAATATTGGATCCGTTAACGGCGAAGAAATAACTCCCGAAGCGTTTTCGAAACAATTAGAACGATTCAAAAACAATGGAACATCCTCTGTTAAATCTGTTACTTCAGCTTGGAACAGTATTGTACGAGAAAAAGTTTTTAAAACGCAAATAGAAGAAGCCGGAATAGTAGTTAGTGAAAAAGATATTTGGGAATCTATCATCAGTAACCCTCAAAATCAAAACGCTCCTAGATTTAAAGATGAAGCTGGACTTTTTGATGAAAACAAATTAAAAGAGTATGTTACTATCTTAAAAGAGAATAAAGATACACCTCAAGGTAGAATAGATTGGCAAAATTGGATTACTTATGAAAGAGATGTGAAAGCCAATTTAAAAGAAACTACTTACAATAACTTAATTAAATCTGGCCTAACTGCTTCGCTTAAAGAAGGTGAAAGAACTTATGTTGCAGATAATACATCCATAGATGTACAATTAATTCATGTGCCATATACTTCAATAAAAAAAGAAGAAATTACTATAACGGATAGTGAAATAACTACTTATATGAATAAAAATTTAAAAGAGTTTGAAGTAGAAGCTTCTACTAAAATTGACTTTGTTAAATTTGAAATCAATCCATCTAAAGAAGATATAACTGCTGCAAAAAACAAAATTCAATCCTACAAATTAGATTTTAAAAATGCAACAAACGTAAAAGAGTTTGTAAACGAATACTCGGACACTCCTTTTATTGACAAATTGTATATGAAAACGGATTTGACAGGTAGTGTTTATGACTCGTTAATAAACAAAGCTAACGGAAGTATTTACGGACCTTATAAAGAAGGTAGCTCTTTTAAGTTAATTCGATTGATGGATAAAAACGGTTTAAAATCAGCTAAATCAAGTCATATTCTTATTGCTTATACTGGTGCCGAAAGAGCAAAGCCAACAGTTACTAGAACAAAAGAAGAAGCTGAGAAATTTGCTAAAAAAATTAAAAAAGAAATCACTAGCAAGAATTTTGCTGATAAAGCAAAACTTTATTCTGATGGACCAAGTGGCGAAACTAAAGGTGGTGATATAGGTTGGTTTGATGAAAAAAGCAGTCTTGCTAAAGAATATAAGGATTTTATTTTCAGTAATAAAAAAGGAGCTATACAATTGGTAGAAACAAGTTTCGGTTTTCATATTATTAATATTACAGACACTAAAACAGAAGATGGTTTAAATTTAGCAATTGTAAGTTTGCAAATAGAGCCTTCGGAACTTACAGAGAGTAAAGTGTTTCAAGCAGCAGAAACCTTTGCTTCTGATTTAACAAATGGTAATAAACAAATAAATGACTTAAGTTTAGAAAGAAATTATAAAGTTAAATCCGCTACCAACATTAAAATATTTGATGAAAAAATTAATGGATTAGGAAACCAAAGAGAAATTGTAAAATGGTCTTTTGAAAAAGATAGAAAAGAAGGAGACATTAAACGATTTGATTTAGACAATGATGGCTATGTAGTAGTTATCGTTAAAAACAAAAGTCCTAAAGGGTTAATGTCTTTAACAAATTCTAGACCTAAAGTAACACCAATTCTTACAAAAGAAAAACAAGCAACTTTAATTAGAGTTAAATTAAAAGGAGAGACATTAGACGAAATAGCTAAATCTATAAACAAACCTATTAGTACATCAAATAATATTTCGATTACTAACCCAACTTTTAAGGTTGGCAGTAGAGATCTAAATGTTGCAGGTTCTTTATTACATATCAATGTAGGTGATGTCAAAATAATTAACGGAACTAATGGAGTTTTTGTAATAAAAGTAATCAAAAAAACAGCGCCATTTAAATTAGAAAAATTCAATACCTATTCTAATAAAATTACAGAGAATTTACAAAAACGAAACTCTAAAATTTACGAAGCATTAAAAGATGTTAGTCAAATTGAAGACAATAGAGCTGTTTTTTATTAAAAAAAAGAATAATCGTATAACTTTACGTATATTTGCATTAAAATTAAATAACCAAATTATTAATTACAATTTTAAAACGAAACTATAAACATAATTAATTAAAAATGAAAAATTTAAAAAAAATTTTATTCGTATTCTTAATCGTATTTACGGTTAACAGTTTACAAGCACAAGATCAAAACAATCCTTGGGCTTTCGGATTTGGAACAAATGCAGTTGACTTTTTTCCAACAAATCACCCATCAATCACTAATGCAAGTGGCGAAACTTCTGGTTGGTTAGATGAATTTGGTAATGCTAAAGATCATTACAACTTCTTATCAAGCCCAATTTCAAGAATACATGTTGGTAAATATATTGCTGATGGATTTTCTTTAGGTGCTGGTCTATCTTTCAACTCAATCGAACAAGTTGGAGAAATGTCTCAATCTGCTAAATCTTACATTGGTTTAGATATGGACATAAAGTATGACTTAAATAATGTTATTGGTGACTTAAAATGGTTTGATCCTTATGCATCTATCGGTGGAGGTTATACTTTAATTGATGATGAAGGAAATGGCACATTAAATGGTGGTTTAGGTTTAAATGTATGGTTTACTGAAAATTTAGGTTTAAACATACAAACAAACTATAAGCATTCATTTGATGACACTCGTCAATTACCTCATTTTCAACATGCTTTAGGTGTAGTATTAAAATTTGGAGGAGTAGATACAGATAACGATGGTATCTATGACAAAGATGATGCTTGTCCAGAAGTTTTTGGATTAAAAGCATTTAATGGTTGTCCTGATACAGATGGCGATGGTATAAAAGACAGTGAAGATAACTGTATTAATGAAGTTGGTACTGCTGCAATGAACGGTTGTCCTGACACGGATGGTGATGGTATTGCTGATAAAGATGATGCTTGTCCTGCTGTTACTGGTTCAAAAGCTAATAATGGTTGTCCTGATACAGATCGTGATGGTGTAATTGACTCAAAAGACAATTGCCCTAAAGTAAAAGGAGCTAAAGCTAACAAAGGTTGTCCTTGGCCAGATACAGATGGCGATGGTGTATTAGATAAAGATGATAACTGTCCTAAAGTTGTTGGTATTAAAGCTAACAAAGGTTGTCCTGAAGTAAAAGTAGTTAAGCCAGTAGAAGTTATTACTGCTGCTGCAAAAGAAGAATTAGATGCTTATGCTAAAACTATTTACTTTAACTCTTCAAAATCTTCATTTAAATCAGGTGTTAGACCTAAATTAGATTTAATCTATGAAATAATGAAAAAATTCCCTAATGCTAACTTTAGCATAGATGGTCATACAGATAGTCAAGGTTCAAATGCTTTAAACAAAGCATTATCTGAAAGAAGAGCAGCTGCTGTAAAAGTTTACTTAATAGGTAGAGGATTAAGCTCATCTAGATTATCATCTTATGGTTTTGGTGAAGATTACCCAATCGACACAAACAAAACAAGTAAAGGTAGAGCAAACAACAGACGTGTAGAAATTAGATTAGTAAAATAATTTAACACCATACTTACTGAATAAAAGCCGTTCCAATTTTGGAACGGCTTTTTTATTTACTTACCTTTGATATATGCAAAAATACATTACATCTGTTGTAACTAAAATTAGAGAAAGCAATACGGATTTTGCAAAAACAACCATTATAATTCCTAGTAAAAGAGCGGGAATCCATATAAAAGAAGCATTTAAAAAAAATAGTAATCATTATTCTTTTATCCCAAAAATTCTAAGTATTGAAGAATTTATACAAGAAATTTCAAAAAAACAAGTAATAGATACTATTACACTTCTTTTTGATTTTTATAAAATATATTTAGAAAACACACCTAAAAATAAAATTGAAAATTTTGATACCGTATCAAATTGGGCAACAACCTTAATTCAAGATTTTAATGAAATAGACAGTAATTTAATAGATGCTACATATGTATTCAATTATATAAATGACATTAATCGAATTAATAATTGGTTTACAAAAGACAATAAAGAAACGAAGCTAAGTAATAACTATATCTCCTTTTTTAATTTTGTTGCAATTTATTATAAAAAATTATACAGCTATTTAATTGCCAATAATAAAGGTTATCAAGGTTTACTCTATAGAGAGGCTTGTAAAAATATTGATGGATATATAAAGAATAATACAGATGCGAAATTAATTTTTATAGGCTTTAATGCATTAAATAAAGCAGAAGAATTTATCTTTAAAAAACTACTTGATAATAAAATAGCAACACTCTCTTTTGATTTAGACGAGTTTTTTATAAAAGAAAAAATCGCTGCTTCTAATTTTATAAATCAATATAAAACGACATGGAACTATTATAAAAATAATAATTTTAATACAATTGATTCCAGTTTTACAGAAACCAAATCCATACAAGTAATTGGGCTTTCAAAAAATGTTACGCAAGTTAAATATATAGGTGAACTTCTCAAACAAACTTTATCTAATAAGAATTCACAAAAAGAAATTGCCTTAGTTTTAGCAAATGAAAACTTGTTACCTATTACATTAAGTTCATTACCAAAAGAAGTGAAAAATGTAAATATAACTATGGGTTATCCATTAAAAAATATGGTTTTATCTAACCTATTTTCGCTTATTTTTAAATTACATTTAAATAGAAACAAAATTGGTAAAAATAATACATTTTACTATAAGGATATAAATGCTATTCTACAACATAAAAATATTACTAATCTATATCCAACCATAAATTTAATAACAGAAAGTATCCTAAATGAAAATTTATTATTTATTGAAAAAATAAAAATTTTAGAATTAGCAAAAAACAATCTGGAAGTTTCCAATTTAATACGTTTGATTTTTTCAAAATGGGATATTACTAATTTCTCTAATAATAGCTTAAAACTACTTCGTAAACTCAAAAAAAAACAACAAAATAATGTAGAGCTAATCTATATAAATAAGTTTGAAACTATTTTTGTAGATTTGCAAAGTTTAAATGAAAATTATAATTTTATAAAGTCTATTGATACTCTTTATGAAATTTACAAACAACTCTTAAACTATGAAACTATAGCGTTTAAAGGTCAAGCTTTAGAAGGTTTACAAATAATGGGCATGTTAGAAACAAGGTTGTTAGATTTTGACACTATTATTATTAGTTCTGTAAACGAAGGTTTTTTACCTGCTGGAAAAGCAACTAATTCATTTATTCCTTTTGATGTAAAAAGAGAAGTTGGTCTGCCAACTTACCAAGAAAAAGATGCTATTTTTTCTTATCATTTTTATAGATTAATAGCCCGAGCAAAAAACATTTTCATCTTATATAATACCGAAACTGATAATTTTGGTTCTGGCGAGCAGAGTCGATTTATTACACAATTAGAGTATTTACAAAAAAAACTACCCAAACACACTTTCACTAGAACGATAATAAGTCCAAAAGTAAATTCCATAAAAAAAAGAGTACAAACTATTCCTAAAACCAAAATGATACAACAACGTTTACTAGAATTAGCTAGTAAGGGAATATCTCCAACAACATTAACTAATTATATATACAATCCAATAGCCTTTTACAAACAAAAAATATTAAATATAAAAAATTTAAATGAAATTGAAGAAACCATCGCTTCAAACACACTTGGCACTGTTATACATAAAAGTCTAGAAAGTTTTTATATACCATTTAAAGGGAAGTTTATTAAAATTACTGACCTTAAGGAGATGAAAAAAGAAATACCAAAAAAAATCATCTCACTATTTAAAAAAGAATTTCTAAATGGAGACTTGAAAAAAGGCAAAAACTTATTGATTTTTGAAGTTGCCAAACAATTTGTAACTAACTTTATAAATCAAGAAATTAACCTTCTAAAAAACGGAGATAAATTAAAAATAATTGCTTTAGAAGTTGATTTAGAAACACAATTAAAAATAGTTGGATTTGATCATTCCTTTAAATTAAAAGGCCAAGCAGATAGAATTGATGAATTAGATGGTATTATTAGAATAATAGATTATAAAACTGGGTTAGTAAAACAAACCGATTTAAATATAAAAAACTGGAATGAAATTTCAAAAGAACATAAATACAACAAAGCATTTCAAGTGCTTCTTTATGCATATATGTTTTCGAAAATGAATAAAATTTCTTTGGATCATACAAAAATAGAAAGTGGTATTATTTCATTTAAAAATTTAAAATCAGGATTTTTAAAAGTGAATAAATCAAATATAACAACTAACGATCTAGTAAATTTTGAAAACGAATTAATTAATCTAATAAAAGAAATTTATACTAAAGATATTCCATTTATAGAAAATGAAAACTTACCATACTAAATGAATAATAATAACATTCTTATTAAAGGAATTCATAATAAACCAATTCTTACAGATTATTTTTATACGGAAAATAACCAAAAAAAATTAATTGTTATTTTTTGTCACGGATACAAAGGCTATAAAGATTGGGGTGCTTGGAATATAATGGCAACCGAATTTGTAAAAAATAATTTTTTCTTTGTTAAATTTAATTTTTCTCACAATGGTGGCACAATTGAAAATCCAATTGATTTTCCAGATTTAGAAGCCTTTAGCAATAATAATTATAGTATCGAATTAGATGATTTAGAGTCTGTAATAAATTATGTACTATCGGATAAGACTATCGGAAACGAAATAGATAAAGGCAATATTTCGCTCATCGGTCACTCTAGAGGTGGCGGTATTGTGACCTTAAAAACACTAGAAAATAAAAAAATTTCTACCATTATTTCATGGAATGGCATTAGCGACATTGAAGCACGTTTTCCAAAAGGAGAAATCTTCGAGGATTGGAAAAATAAAGGCATCGGATATATTGAAAATTCAAGAACCAAACAGCAAATGCCTAATAAGTTTCAAGTTTATGAAAATTTTATAGCCAATAAAAATCGATTAATTATTAAGACAGCATGCGAACAAATAACCATACCGCATTTGATTATTCAAGGCTTGGAAGATAACGTAGTTTTAGCTATTGAAGCCGAAAACTTACATCAATGGAGTCCGAAAAGTAAACTAATTCGGATAACAAATATGAATCATTCCTTAGGGAACAAACAGCCGTGGAAAGAAACTAAAATGCCGAAAAACTTAGCACTTGTTGTGCTAAAAACCATTAATTTTATAAAAAAAACAAAAAATGTTAAATAAAATTTTAATTATCTTATTAATACTATCCCTTTTTAATATTGGATGTAAGACTGGAAATACAAAACAAACTTCAACTACTCAAATAAGTAATCTAATTAATGTTCCTATTAGAGAACATACTATTCAAGCATTACTCTGGCAACAAAAATCTGGTGAGTATAAAGCCTTATGTCATCAAGCATTTAATTTAGCTAAGATGCAGTTAGATGAAGCACTAGCATTAAAAAAAACCTCTTTAAAACCAATAGCAATAGTTACCGATATTGACGAAACCGTCTTAAATAATAGCCCGTATAATGCAAGAATGGTAAAACACGATTTTAATTACACCTCAGCAACTTGGTCTAAATGGGTTAAAGAAGCAAAAGCAAAACCAGTACCTGGTGCACTTAACTTTTTTAAATATGCTGCTAAAAATAATATAACAATTTACTATCTATCTAATAGAAAAGATAATTTAAAAAAAGAAACTATTAGCAATCTTAAAGCAATGGGGTTTCCTAATGTAGATGAAGCGCACGTTTTATTAAAAAAAGAAACTAGTGGTAAAGAAATTAGAAGGCAATTTATTAGTAAAACACACGATATTTTTATGCTTTTAGGAGATAATTTATCCGATTTTTCAGAATTGTTTGATAATATATCTACCACAAAAAGAAATGAACTGGTCGAGGAAATGTACTTTAAGTTTGGTAGGAAGTTTATTGTGTTTCCTAATCCAATGTATGGTGATTGGGAAACCAAAGGTATTTATGAAAGTAATTATAATTGGTCAGAAAAACAAAAAGACTCTATTCGTAAAACAAAATTAAGGGTAAATTAATTCTGCCTGTATGCAAGAAATGGAATTAAAACGTATTCTTTTTATCTTCAAAAAAAAAGAATTTAACGATAAATAACACTTGTTTGATTTTAAAATTATTAGCTTATTGTTCTTGCAATAGGTTTAAAAAAAAGTATCTTTGCAATCGAATATTTAGTTATTCAAATAAAGAATAAAAATCTCTTTAGAGGAAGAATTTGTCTGATTGCAACCTCCATAAAAAATGCTAAAACTGTGTAGTTTTCTACTTTTGTTTTGTTAGCAATCTAATTACTTCCTGTAAAGGCAAAATATAAATTATGTCTTATTTATTCACTTCAGAGTCAGTTTCTGAAGGTCATCCAGATAAAGTTGCCGATCAAATTTCGGATGCATTAATAGATAACTTTTTAGCCTTTGATCCTCAATCAAAAGTGGCCTGTGAAACATTAGTAACTACTGGTCAAGTTATATTGGCTGGAGAAGTGAAATCAAGTACGTATTTAGATGTACAAAAAATTGCGCGTGACGTAATAAATAAAATTGGGTACACCAAAAGTGAATATATGTTTGATGGGAATTCTTGCGGTGTATTTTCTTCCATTCACGAACAATCTGCCGATATTAATCAAGGTGTTGAGCGTTCCGATAAAGAAAATCAAGGCGCAGGTGATCAGGGTATGATGTTTGGTTATGCGACCGATGAAACGGAAAATTACATGCCATTAGCATTAGATTTATCACATTTAATATTGGTAGAATTAGCAGCAATGCGAAGAGAATTAACCAGCATTACATATCTAAGACCAGACGCAAAATCACAAGTTACTATTGAGTATTCTGATGACAATAATCCTGTTCGTATAGATACCATTGTAATTTCTACACAACATGATGATTTTGTAAAACCGACAAACGAATCCAAAGAAGCTAAAAAAATAGCCGATGATTTAATGCTTAAAACCATACAATCAGATATTGTAAAAATATTAATCCCTAGAGTAATTGCAAAATTACCTGCCAAAATTCAAGCTTTATTTAACGATAAAATCACCTATCATATAAACCCTACGGGAACCTTTGTGATTGGTGGACCGCATGGAGATACTGGCTTAACAGGTCGTAAAATCATTGTAGACACTTACGGTGGTAAAGGCGCGCATGGTGGCGGCGCTTTCTCTGGTAAAGACCCAAGTAAAGTAGATCGTTCTGGCGCATATGCAACAAGACATATTGCAAAAAATCTAGTTGCCGCAGGCTTATGTAAAGAAGTTTTGGTACAAGTTTCTTATGCAATTGGCGTAGCAAAACCAACCAGTATTAATGTAGATACATATGGCACTTCTAAAGTAAATTTAACCGATGGCGAAATTAGTAAAATTGTTGAGAAACTTTTTGATATGCGTCCATATTTTATCGAAAAACGTCTAAAATTACGAAATCCAATCTATTTAGAGACAGCTGCTTATGGTCATATGGGGAGAATTTCGGAAGTTAAAACTGTTCGTTTCGTTTCTCCCAGTGGAGAAGTTGTAGAGAAGGAAGTAGAAACTTTTACTTGGGAAAAATTAGACTTTGTCGATGAAGTTAAACATGCTTTTCATTTATCTTAATTAACTTTATAATCCTATAATTTTTAGATTATTGCCATAGTTTGTTTTGCAATCTCTAATTCTTCATTGGTTGGAATAACTATTATTTTAACTTTAGATGCTTTAGATTGAATAGTACTTATACCTTCTTTATAATTATTATTTTTTTCTACATCTAATTCTATTCCTAAATAAGACAAATCGTCACACACCAAACTTCTTATTAATGTAGAATTTTCGCCTATGCCAGCAGTAAAAATAATTGCATCTAATCCATTTAATATAGCCGTATAAGAACCAATATATTTTTTAATTCGATACGTATTCAT
>CAZOQL010000005.1:26962-33471 GCA_964582005.1 uncultured Flavobacteriaceae bacterium
TGATCTATACTTTTACCATCTTTTAAAGCAGTAATACTACAACCATTACCTAAATGAATACTTATAATTTTACTTTTTTCTAATGCTAAAAAAGCAATCGCTTTAGCAACTACAAATTGATGGCTCGTGCCATGAAAACCATATAGACGAACATGTTCTTTTTCATATAGTTCATTAGGGATTGCATAACGATGTGCTATTTCTGGAATTGTTTGATGAAAAGCAGTATCAAAAACGGCAACTTGAGTGGCTTTTAAAAATAGTTTTTCGGCAACTTCTATTCCTATTAAATTTGCAGGATTATGCAATGGTGCTAAAAAAGACAAATTAGCAATTGTTTTTTTTACTTTAGAAGTAATTATGGTGGTTTTAGTAAAAACATTACCACCATGAACTACACGATGTCCAACCGCATCAATACCATCTGCGTTTGTTATAACACCTATTTTTTTATCTAACAATAGATTGGTTATATACGTCAAACCCATTTGATGATTTTTAATAGAAGTAACTTTATCTATTCGATTGGATGTTGTTTTATAATGAACAATAGCATTTTCAAAACCAATTCGCTCTATTAATCCTTTTGCTAAAACCAAACCTTTTGGCATAGAAATTAACTGAAATTTTATAGAAGAACTACCCGAATTTATTACTAGTATTTTCATTGTTTTTTACTTAAAATCCTTGTGCTTGAATAGCTGTAATTATAACTGTATTAAAAATATCATCAACAGTACAACCTCTACTTAAATCATTTACAGGTTTATTTAAACCCTGTAACATTGGTCCGATTGCTAGCGCACCTGTTTCTCGTTGCACTGCTTTATAAGTGTTATTTCCTGTATTTAAATCAGGAAAAATAAGCACACTTGCTTGACCTGCAACATCCGAATTTGGCAATTTACTTTTTCCTATTTTAGCATCTACTGCGGCATCGTATTGAATTGGTCCTTCGATTTTTAAATCTGGTCGTAATTGTTTCACTATTTTTGTAGCTTCTCTTACTTTTTCTACATCTTCTCCACTACCCGATGCCCCTGAAGAATAAGACAGCATCGCAATTTTTGGTTCAATATCAAAAGCTTGACTTGAATCGGCAGAAGAAATAGCAATTTCGGCTAATTGCTTTGCATTAGGGTTTGGATTAATAGCACAATCGCCATAAATAGAAACTCGATCTTCTAAACACATAAAGAAAATAGACGATACTACCGATGCGCCTGGCTTGGTTTTTATAAACTGTAATGCTGGTAATATGGTATGCTGTGTAGTATGCGCAGCTCCTGAAACCATACCATCGGCATGACCTTTATACACCATCATCGTTCCGAAATAAGAAACGTCTTCCATCTTATCTTTTGCCATAGCAAGATTTATATTTTTATGCTTTCTTAATTCATAATATGTATTTGCATAATCATCAAAATGTTTTGACTCTAATGGATTAATAATATGTAACTTATTTACATCAAATTTTAAATCTAACTTTGCTATTCTATTTTTTACTTTTTCTACATTTCCTAATATCGTTAAAGTCACAACATCTTGGTTAATTAATCGTACTGCAGCAGTTAAAATACGCTCATCTTTTCCTTCGGGAAGTACAATATGTTTTTTAACTTTTTTTGCTCTTTGTAATAAATTATATTGAAACATTCTTGGCGTGATTCCTTTACTTTCAAAAGTAACCAAAGCATTTGAAAGTTCATCTACGGCAACATATTTTTCAAAAGCACGAATAGACGAAAGAATTTTTTCTGTATTACTTGCATAAATCATTGGCTTAACATTACCTACTTTAGTTGCTACTTTGTAGGTGCCTTCGTCTACTAATAAAATAGGAAGTGCGGGATTTAAACCTTCAATAAGTTTAATAATAGCTGACTCTGGTATTAATCCACCAGTAAGTAAAATACCCGATAATTTTGGATAATTATCCGATTTATGTGCCTGTAAAGCTCCTAAAATTAAATCGGAACGATCTCCTGGGGAAATCATTAACGAATTTTCTTTTAATCTTGGCAAGTAATTATGTAATTGCATTGCTCCAACTACAAAATTAGTGATTTCATGATGTAGAAAATCTGCACCTATAAGCACCTTAGCATTTAAAGCATCTTTTACTTCTTTGATGGTTGGGTTTGCTAAATGTGTAATAATTGGTATGGCATTTACAATAATAGTACTCGGTAATTTTTTTCGTAAAGAGCCACAAACCAAATTGATATTTTTAGATTTTATTTTATTGGCAATTACCGCTAAAACCTCTACTTCTCGCTCTTCAAATAAATCACAAGCGGCTAACATATTATTTACAAAATCATCTATTGTTTTATCCGAACCACTTTCAACAATAATTGCTGGTATGCCTAAATTTTTAGCAATGTCTGAATTTATTTTTAGTTCAGTTGCTGTTCCTTCTCCTGAAAAATCGGTTCCTTCTACTAGAATAAAATCATACTTTTCTTCTAAGGCTTTGTATTTTTCAATTATCTTATCAATAATAGCATCTTTTTCACCAGTGTGTTGTTTCTCTAACACTTCACTTTTCGTAAAAGCATACGCTTGATTAAAACTAATATCTAAGTCAAAATGAGACAGAACCGTATCAATATGATTGTCTTTTTTTTTGTCTTTAAAATCACTTATAATAGGTTTAAAATAACCCACTTTGGCAATTTTACCTAATAACATTCTCATTAAGCCAAGCGTAACGATAGATTTACCACTTCCGCTTTCCATTGTTGCAATATATACTGCTTTACTCATACTTTTTTCTATTAGATTACAAAGGTAAACCTTATCGTACTATATAGAAATGAATTTCGTTTAAATAATCTGCATTTATTAATTATAATAAACAAAATTGTACTTTTGTTTTAAATAGTAAAAAAATGAACAAAAAAACAATTTTAATCATTTTAGATGGTTGGGGAATTACCCAAAACCCTGATGTTTCGGCAATTTCGCAAGCAAAAACGCCGTTTATGGATACGGTCCAAAAGAAATATTCTAATGCCAGTTTAAGAACCGATGGTTTACATGTAGGTTTGCCCAAAGGTCAAATGGGAAATTCCGAAGTTGGTCATATGAACTTGGGTGCTGGACGAATTGTATATCAAAATTTAGTGAAAATTAATAAAGCTGTAGCTGAAGAAACTTTAGATAAAGAGCAAATTATTCAAGATGCATTTAAATATGCTACAAAAAATAATAAAAGCGTACACTTAATTGGCTTGGTTTCCGATGGTGGAATTCATTCACATATAAATCATTTAAAAGGTTTGTTAAGAGCATCCGCAAATGAAAAAGTAGAAAATGTATTTGTTCACGCTTTTACCGATGGTAGAGATTGTGATCCTAAATCTGGTATTGATTTTATTGCAGATATTGAAAATTATATGCAAAAAACAACTGGCAAACTAGCCAGTGTTATTGGTAGGTATTATGCAATGGATAGAGATACACGATGGGAACGTATTAAATTAGCTTACGACTTATTAGTACACGGAAAAGGTGTTAAAACAACCAATATCAATGCCAAAATTCAAGAAAATTATGAGAATAATATTACCGATGAATTTTTAAAACCAATCGTAAAAGTAGATAAACATAACAAACCAATTACAACCATACAAAAAGACGATGTGGTTATTTATTTTAATTATCGTTCGGATAGAGGTCGTGAATTAACACAGGTTTTATCTCAAGAAAATTTTCCAGAATACCAAATGGAAAAATTACCTTTATATTTTGTCACGATGACAAGTTATAAAGAAACTTTTCAAAATATAAATGTTATTTATCCTAGTGATAATTTAACACAAACGCTTGGCGAAGTATTAGAAAAAAATAACAAAAAGCAAATACGTATTGCCGAAACGGAAAAATATCCGCACGTTACTTTTTTCTTTTCTGGCGGTAGAGAAGCCGAATTTAATGGTGAAAGTAGAATTTTATGTCCGTCACCAAAAGTAGCAACCTACGATTTACAACCCGAAATGAGTGCTAAAGATATTAAAAATGCCATTATACCAGAGTTAAAAAAACAAGAAGTGGACTTTGTTTGTCTAAATTTTGCCAATACCGATATGGTTGGGCATACTGGTGACTTTAAAGCGGCTATTATTGCTGCCGAAACAGTAGATGCTTGTTTACAAGAAGTGGTAGAAACTGCTCTTGAAAATGAATACACAAGTATTATTATTGCCGATCATGGCAATAGTGAAAAAATGCTTAATGACGATGGTTCGGTAAATACGGCACACACTATTAATCCTGTACCATTAATTTTAGTAGACAAAGATAATTTAAAAATAAAAGATGGTGTATTAGCAAATATTGCACCAACTATTTTACATTTAATGGGTATTGAAAAACCTCAAGAAATGGATATGGATTCCTTATTATAAATTAGCAGATGAAATCTAAAAAATGCGATACCTATCGAAATTAGTAAAACTAGGTAAAGAATCTGAAATTAAGATAAATCAAAGAACCAAATAGGTTATAAAAAAATAAAAAAATGCTCCCAAAAAACACCAAAATATTAGCCATTGACTTTGACGGAACTATTGTTGAAGATGCGTATCCGAAAATTGGCAAACCAAGATTGTTTGCTTTCGAAACCTTAAAACAACTACAAGATAAAGGGCATCGTTTAATTTTATGGACGTATAGAAGTGGTCGTAAATTACAAGAAGCTGTCGATTTTTGTGTCAAAAATGGTATCGAATTCTATGCCGTAAACAAAAGTTATCCCGAAGAAATTTTAGACGATACAATAAGCCGTAAAATTCATGCCGATATTTTTATTGACGATCGTAATTTTGGTGATTTACCCGATTGGGGACAAGTATACCAAGATATATTAAACGACAAACCAACTATTCCTAAAAGAAAAAAAGGCTGGTTCTTTTAGTTTTTCTCTTTACCAACTACCAACAAAGTACCTGCTTTTTCATATAAGAAAATTTGCTTTTCTTTTATTTCAAAACGAACAACTTTACCCAATGCTCCCAAAAATTCTTTTTCCACATGCATTTTTTCACTACAATACATTTTTGTAGCCATTAATCTCCCAATTTTAAAGGCGTTATTCTCAATGGTTAAATCACCTCCATATTGATTACAACCACTATTTCCTGATATTTTTGACTCTATAAAATTGATATGCATCGTAGGGTAATCTACTAATTTTGTTTTGCCGTTTAACACCGTGATAATATATACTTTATTTGTTTTTTCAGTCATTACTTTGGTCGATTTACTTTCGTTTTTAGTTTTTTTTGTACAATTACAAGAAGAGAAAATCATTAGCAAACCTATAAATAGAAGACTGATTTTAAATTGAATTTTCATACTATTTTCGTTTTATTATTAATTTATATTTTTCGTTCAATAACATAATTTACCATTTTTATTAGAGAATCTTTATAGGACGAACTTGGATAGGTTTCTAAAATTTTTAATGCTTTTAATTGACAATCTTTCATTTTGGAAGTCGTATACTCAATACCACCTTGTTTTTTCACAAAAGCAATCACCTCTTTAACTCGTTTTTTATCTTTATTATGATTTTTAACCGAGTTAATCAACCATTTTTTTTCTTTATCGGTACAATTATTCAACGCATAAATTAACGGTAAAGTCATTTTTTTTTCTTTAATATCAATACCCGTTGGTTTTCCAATTTTAGCATCGGTATAATCAAATAAGTCATCTTTAATTTGAAAAGCAATACCAATATATTCACCAAATTGACGCATTAAGTCTATCTCTTCTTGTTTTGCACCAACACTTGCAGCGCCAATACCTGTACAAGAAGCTATTAATGTAGCTGTTTTTTGACGAATAATATCAAAGTAGATGGCTTCTGTAATATCTAATCTTCTTGCTTTTTCTATTTGGAGTAGTTCGCCTTCCGCCATATCTCGTAATGAACCTGAAATAATTTTAAGCAAATCAAAATCTTCATTATCACAGGATAATAAAATACTTTTTGACAATAAGTAATCGCCAAATAGTACGGCAATTTTATTTTTCCAAAGTGCGTTTAAAGAGAAAAAACCTCTTCTTCTATTGCTATCATCTACAATATCATCGTGTACTAAACTTGCCGTATGAATTAGTTCAATTAGCGACGCTCCTCTATATGTTTTTTCTTTAAAATCACCATTAGAAACCATTTTGGCAACCAAAAAAACAAACATTGGTCGCATTTGTTTTCCTTTTCTACGAACAATATAATGGGTAATCCTTTTTACAAGTGGCACACGAGAAAACATAGACTCTTCGAATTTTTCTTCGAAAAGTTCCATTTCTTTTTGAATTGGTTGTTTTATTTGTGCTACTATTTTCATTAATGAGCCTTTTCACGCCTAAGCGTGGAATTAGAGCGAATTAATCACGCTTTTTAGCGTGATGTACTTATTATTATCTTAATCTAAATACGCTTTTTAGCGTGATGTACTTATTATTATCTTAATCTAAATACGCTTTTTAGC
>CAZOQL010000005.1:33571-39160 GCA_964582005.1 uncultured Flavobacteriaceae bacterium
ACGCTTTTTAGCGTGATGTACTTATTATTATCTTAATCTAAATACGCTTTTTAGCGTGATGTATTTATTATTATCTTTTAATCTAAATGCGCTTTTTAGCGTAATTTATTTTTCGTCTTTTTTTCAATTTCTGCAGAACATTTATTTATAGTCTAATCTTCATAATTCTGTAGAATACAATTACTTGGTGTTATAGAAAAGCCTTCAATCGTTCTACTACATGCGTATTCTTATCTTCTAATTGCATTGTTTTTAACTGGTCAATATATATCTCTTTAAATTGTAAGTTTTTTCCAATAAAATCTACTGCTTGAAAACGCACATACGAGTTTTTCATTATCAAGGCGTTTCCAATAAGTGAATTTACAGCATCAAAATTTGTTTTGTCTTCAAAATCAACTAGTACATTTTCGCTATTAAAAATCATAAAAGCCGTTAAATAATCTTTATTACTTGCAGTACTTTTTACAAAACCTAATAATTCATCGGCGTTTACTTGTTTACTAAAAGCAAAAACCTTGCCTATTAAATCCAACCGCTCCTCTTCTACTCTAGCTTTTAAATATTTACCTGTTAATGGCATAATATTTTGTTGTAAAACAGAATCTACCTTGTTTTGTTGCTTCTTTGGTTGATTTTTATTTTCTTTTTTAGCCCAAGAATCCCGTAATGCAACGGTTCTGTTAAACACTAATTTATCGGTAGTAGCATCATCATCTACATTAAAATAGCCTAAACGTTGGAACTGAAAATTAGCACCAATTTTAGCCGATTGTAAACTTGGTTCTACAAAAGCATTGCTATTTATGGTTAATGAATTTGGATTGATAAAATCAATAAAGTCTTTCCCTTTGTGCGAGTCTGGAGCTTCCTTAACAAATAATCTATCGTAGATTCGTACTTCAACATTTATAGCATGTTTTACCGAAACCCAATGTAAGGTTCCTTTTACTTTTCTTTTACTTGCTTCGCTACCTGAACCACTTAAGGAGTCTTCATCATAGCTACAATGTACTTCGGTTATATTTCCGCTTACATCTTTTACAACACTATTTGCTTTAATTATATAGCCATTTTTTAAACGAACTTCACCATGTAATTTTAATCTAAAAAACTTCTTGTTAGCTTCTTCTCTAAAATCTTCTTGCTCTATGTAAATTTCTCTTGCAAAAGGCACTTTTCTACTTCCAAAACCTTCTACATAATCGTTATACGAAGCGTCAAAGGCTTCTTCTTTATCCGATGCATAATTAGTAATCACTAATTTTAACGGATTTAAAACTGCCATAACTCTTGGCGCTGTTTTGTTTAAATCGTCTTTAATACAATGTTCTAAAAGTGCTACATCGGTTACGTTTTCTCTTTTCGAAATACCCGATACTTCGGAAAAATTACGAATTGCGTTTGCCGTATAACCTCTTCGGCGAAGACCAGAAATAGTTGGCATACGTGGATCGTCCCAACCAGAAACTAATTTTTGCTCTACCAATTGCAATAACTTACGTTTACTCATTACCGTATAACTTAAATTTCTACGAGCAAATTCACGTTGCTTTGGTCTTATATTATCGGTATACACTTGATCTAAATACCAATCATACAACTCTCTATGACTTTTAAATTCTAAAGTACAAATGGAATGTGAAATAGATTCAATATAATCGGATTCTCCGTGCGTCCAATCATACATCGGATAAATTTTCCAAGCATCGCCAGTACGATGATGTGCTTTGTGTAAAATTCGATACATAATTGGGTCACGCATATGCATATTTACGTGTTCCATATCAATTTTTGCTCTTAATACGTGCGAACCTTCCGGCAATTCACCCGATTTCATTTTAGCAAATAACTCTAAATTTTCTGCAATAGGTCTATCGCGATTTGGGCTGTTGGTTCCAACCTCGGTAGGTGTTCCTTTTTGTTCGCGAATTTCTTCGGAAGTTTGATTGTCTACATAAGCTTTGCCTTCATTTATTAATTGAATTGCCCAATCGTTCAGTGTCTCAAAATAATCGGAGGAATACAACTCTTTATCCCAAGTAAAACCCAACCAAGCAATGTCTTTTTTAATAGCATCTACATATTCTTGCTCTTCTTTGGCGGGATTGGTGTCGTCAAAACGTAAATTTACGGGTGCATTGTATTTTAATCCTAATCCGAAATTAAGACAAATAGACGCTGCGTGACCAATGTGTAAATACCCATTTGGCTCTGGTGGAAAACGGAAACGAAGTTTGCTTTTATCTAAACCATTAGTTAAATCCGTTTCTATGATTTGCTCAATAAAATTGAGCGATTTTTTTTCTTCTGACATTGTTAGTACTTAGGAAACGCAAATTTAATCAAAAAAGATGGAAGTCTATAAAATGCGATTTTATTTTTGGTATATTTTTGAGTGTCTAATTCGAAATCATCTATAATTGAATAAATGCAACGAATTTAAAACCGAAAGACTTCTAATTAAACCAACTAATATTTAGAATCACCTATTTTACAAAATATCGTTTCTCAATTTTTTGAAGCTAAAAAACCAATAGCTAGAGATAGTTTTGAAAATTTAAAACTCGGCTTTTTTGTACGAGATAAAAATTATATTTCTGCTCATTGGCCTAGTGATATTTATAGTATGTCTTTAGAATTTGTTAAAATGATACAGCAACCAAAAGACTAACTATTATTTAACTACATTTGTAAAAACTAATACTCTTTTCACTATGAAAAAAACATTCTCATTTAGCATAGCTTGTTTTCTAATTATAATAAATCTTTTTTCGCAAACGTCTATATCAGCAACAATTGCGTATCAAGGGTTTGGTGAGACAGAAGCACACATTGGCGAAGCCGAATACCAAATATTTTTAGATAATACCAATAATATATTAGACAAACCAATTATTTTGGTCGATGCATTTGATCCTGGTGATAATAGAGATATAGCAAGCTTGTATGCATCCTTAGATTATAATGGTAACAATATTGCCGATCAATTACGAGACGAAGGTTTTGATTTTGTCATACTAAATTTCCCTACTTACACAAGAACAACGGATAACGTAGAAGTAAATGGTGGAGCAGATTTCATTCAACGTAACGCTATGATTTTAACCGAATTAATTCAACAAATAAACACCCAAAAAACAGGTAGCGAAGAACTCGTAATTATTGGACCAAGTATGGGTGGATTAATTTCGAGATATGCTTTAAGATATATGGAAGATAGTAATTTAGCACACCAAACTAGATTGTATGTTTCTTGGGATACACCACATAAAGGAGCAAACCTTCCTATTGGTTTTCAATTTTTGATGAATAACTTTGCCGAAGGAATTAATGGAGGGAATCAAGATTTAAGAGATGCCTTAACAGCAACCATAAATACGCCCGCAGCCAAACAAATGTTGGTAGATCATTATTCCGCACATTTACAAAGTGGTTCTTCATACTTACAAGATCCTACTTTATTATTACCAGCTGGCGCAGCAAATTTTAGAGATGCTTTTCAAACCGAAATAGATGCTATGGGATTTCCGCAACAAACAAGAAATATAACTATTTCTAACGGAAGTGGTATTGGTGCGATGACTGGATCGCCAGGTATGACAGTTTTAGATGATAATTTTGATGTACCAAATGTGGCTTTTACCTCTATTGATCTTGTTGTTAAATTCACACCAAGTGCTAATCAAACTACCGAAGTTACCAAATCTGTTGTTCGTGTATTTGGCGCAGCAGTTTCTACCATTACCGATGATGCAACTTCTTTTTCATTTACCGATGGTGTAGATAGTGCTCCTGGTGGAACAAATGATATTCAAGATTTTCTTAGTGGAGCACAAGGCAACCAATTACTAACCGATATAATCAATGCCTTACAACAATCGGAATATTGTTTTGTACCTACATTAAGTTCATTAGCAATTACTAATGAAGCCGATTGGTTTGTAAATACCGATATGGGAAACACACACACTTCCGCTTTTGACGCTTGGTATATACCTGATGCAAATGAAGCACATGTTACTCCAACACAAAATAATGTAGATTTTTTGTTGCCAGAAATAAGGAATAATACAGCAAATATTACTAATTATCTATTAGCAAATAAGTACCAACTTCAACACAACCCAGTTCGTAATTCGATAGATTTAGTTTTATCTACAGCTTTTAGTTATTCTAAAACAAATATTGTTATCTATAATAGTATAGGGCAACAGGTAAATAGTACTGTTATTACTGAGTTTTCTAATAATATTCAAATACCAGTTCAATTAAATAATGGCATTTATTTTTTATCCATAACAGATAAGGACGGCTCTTTGGTTAAAAAGTTTGTGGTTAGTAAGTAATCCTAATTAAAATCGAATAATTCTATAAAATCAATTTCTAATGCATTTGCAACCCTAATTAAGGTTTTAATTGTTGGATTGGTTCTACCAGATTCTATTTTTCGTAAACCTCCATCATCCATTCCTAACAAATCTGATAATTCATATTGCTTCATATTTTTAGATGTCCGTATTTTTTTTTGATTGATAATCTTTGTCAGCCTTTAATGGAATGTCTTTTGGCAACTCTATATTTACCGTATCTAAGACTTCTTCTAAATTTGCTACCTCATTTTTGCTTGCTGTTGCAGTCAGCACACCAAGTACCAATCCTTCGTAGTCAGTTACATGATGTTTTTTATAGCCAAAATGATATTTGCCTCTTTTCTTTAACCAAGTAGCATCTTTATCTACACTATGGGCATAATCCTTTTTAACTTTAACTGTTTCTTCTGACCTATCTTCTGTAACTATCTGATTTGTTTTTCCTCTAGGACGCAAAGGCTTATCAATAACACTAGCATCTACAATTAATCCACTTTTTACTATAATATTATGTGCTTCTAATTGTAAATTTATCGATAAAAACAATCTTTCAAAAGTTTTGGTTTTCGTTAAGGCTGTTCTGAATCTACTTAAAGTACTGTGGTCAGGAGACACTTGTTCAATTGTCATTCCGCAAAAATAACTAAACGAAAGACTGTCATTAATACGACCTTCTACTTCATAATCGCTCAATCCATACCAACTTTGCAAAAGATACATTTTAAAAAGTAATAAGCCATCATAAGATGGTTTACCAACAGCACTTTTACCTTTGGAATAATCAATATCTATTATTTTTGAAATAGTATTCCAATCTATAATGGTGTTAATTTGACTAAAAAATACTGTTTTTATTTTTACTTACCTATTTTTATTGTTTTTGGTATTCGTGATGTGCTTCGCAGTTCTTTACCTAAATCGCAAATACGTTCTGCTAATGTAGGTTGTTTGTGTGTTTTCATAATCAAATATACAGTTTAACTAACTAATAATCAGGAAAATAAATGATTATTTTGTTGAAAATTGCAACTCTTTTTACCTTGCAACGATCTTAATATTTTTCAGCAACGTTCTAGAATGGATTATAGGTTGCCTAATTAATGAAGAACCTATAAAAGCAAAGTATTATTCTAGTAATGGGAGTCAAGAAATAAAAATAGACAGGGCAAACTCATACTTTTTTAATTAAACTTTCACAATAATTAACTGATTATTA
>CAZOQL010000006.1:0-38229 GCA_964582005.1 uncultured Flavobacteriaceae bacterium
TTGCTTCTCCAAACTTATTGTTGGTAAGCATTTCGTTGAGTTCGTTTTTTGCTTCTTGTAAATAGTTTAATATTAAAACACCTTTTCCTGCGGCTAATCCGTCTGCTTTTAAAACGTAAGGTGGGCTCATTTTTTCTAAAAAAAGATAACCATCTTGTAAGTTTTCTTTAGTAAAACTTTGGTACTTTGCCGTTGGAATGTTGTGTCTAAACAAAAACTCTTTGGTGAACTCTTTAGAACCTTCTAAGCGAGCAGCTTCTTTTTGTGGTCCAATTACCGAAACGTCTTTAAGTTGTTTATCGTCCAAGAAAAAATCATGAATTCCGTTTATTAATGGATCTTCTGGCCCGACAAAAACCATGTCTATATTATTTTTTAAAACCGTTTTTTTTATGGCATCAAAATCGTTTACACTAATTGGTAAATTTCTACCTACTTGAGCTGTTCCTGCGTTTCCTGGCGCAATAAATAATTTACTTAGTTGTTTGCTTTGCACTATTTTTTGTGCGATGGCGTGTTCTCTTCCTCCAGATCCTAAAATAAGTATGTTCATAATTAATAAGCTTTATCTTCTCCTTTAAAAACACCTACGGTTTGTAATATTATTTTTATGTCTAAAAAAAATGACCAATTCTCCACATAAAAAATATCGTATTTCACTCTATTTTTTATGTCTCTATCGGTTTCAATTTCTCCTCTATAGCCTTTTACTTGTGCTAGACCTGTAATGCCTGGTTTTACAAAATGTCTAACCATGTATTTATTTACTGTTGTTTTAAAAATAGCACTTTGACTAAACATATGTGGTCTTGGTCCAACAACACTCATATCGCCAAAGAGTACATTAAAAAATTGCGGCAATTCATCGATACTCGTTTTTCTTAAAAACTTACCAATTTCGGTTACTCTTAAATCGTTTTTGGTAGCTTGAATTTTATCTGCATTTTTATTAACACCCATAGATCTAAATTTATAACAAGTAAAAGGTTTTCCTTTTACACCTTCTCTTTTTTGTTTAAAAATTAGAGACCCTTTAGAATCTTTTTTAATTAAAAACCATAAAATTGGAGTTAGCCAAGATAAAAGAAATAGGATAATTAGGAGTGAAAATATAATATCGAAAATTCGTTTTCCCATTTTGATTAACGGGTTTTCTAAATTGAGTTTTCTCACCGTTAATACAGGAACATATCCATAATATTCTAACTTCATTTTGGTATACAGCTCATTAGAATCTGGTATGAGTTTTAATACTTTTACATGATTATCAGCAAAAATCATGTATTCATTTATTTGCTCTTTGGTAAGTGTTGCAATAGAGCAATAAATATCGTCTATATCGTTATTTTTAATGAACTGAAAACTTTGTTTTAAAGTTCCTAAATAATTTGATTTTGTTGTTTCTTTTTCAGAAAAATAACCTTTATATCTAAAACCAAAATCTGGTCTTTTATTAAAAAAATTAATTAGTGAATTAGTATCTTTATTAGCGCCAACAACAACAACATTTCTAAAATTATAACCTTCTAAACGGTATTTACGTAATGAATAAAAATAAAGTATTCTAAAAAAAGTGATGCAAACAAAGGTAATTAGTAAAAATACTATTTGATGTTTTGCTATTAAATTTAAATCAAAAATTGCATAAAACGAAAGATAGGATAAAGTAAAAACAGAAAATTGAAAAAACAATTGAGATATTATTTTGGGTACTTTCGTATATCTATTAAAGTTATATATTTTAGTAAAATAGGCTATTAAAAGCCAAAATAGATTGGTGTAAATTACTTGTTTGTTGTTAAAAAAAGTTTTTTCATTAAAATAATAATAAACAATATTAATAATAAACAAATGTGTTATTATGGATATTGGAATTATTAATATGGAAAATCTTTTTCTCAATGATTTAAAAATTATTTTTTATATGAAGTGAATTTTTTATGTTCTTTATTATAAAGCTTATCTTCGGGTAAACTTTTAAAGTAAGAATACGTTATTTTCATACCAGTTTCACGATCAATTTTAGGTTCCCATTTTAAGATGTTTTTTGCTTTGGATATATCCGGACAACGTTGTAAAGGATCATTTATAGGTAAATCTTTAAAGATGATTTTTTGTTTTGTTCCCGTTAATTTAATTATTTCTTTTGCAAAATCTAAAATTGAAATTTCTATTGGATTACCAATATTTACGGGTAAAGAATAATCACTAAATAATAGTTTATATATACCGTCAACTTGATCATCTACATAACAGAAAGACCTTGTTTGCGAGCCATCACCAAAGACGGTTAAGTCTTCACCTCTTAAAGCTTGCCCAATAAATGCAGGTATTACTCTACCATCATTTAGCCTCATTCTTGGACCATAAGTATTAAAAATTCGTACAATTCTTATTTCTAAATTATGATATGTATGATATGCCATTGTAATGGCTTCTTGAAATCTTTTTGCTTCATCATAAACACTTCGTGGACCAATTGTATTTACGTTACCGTAATATTCTTCGGTTTGTGGATGAACTAATGGGTCTCCATAAATTTCTGAAGTTGATGCTATTAAAACTCTTGCGTTTTTTTTACGAGCCAAACCTAAAAGATTGTGAATACCTAAAGATCCTACTTTTAGTGTTTGAATAGGAATTTTTAAGTAATCTATAGGACTTGCTGGTGATGCAAAATGAAGTATGTAATCTAAGTCTTCTGGAAAGTCTATATATTTTGATACATCTTGATTTATAAAGATGAAATTTCCAGTATTGTTTAGATGACTAATATTATCAATATCACCAGTTATCAGGTTGTCTATTCCATAAACTTTAAATCCTTCTTTAAGGAATTTATCACACAAGTGAGAGCCTAAAAACCCAGCTGCTCCAGAAATTAATATGTTTTTCATAATTATAATTATTTTACATCTTTTCGACCAATAGAATAATATTCAAATCCAGTTTCTTTCATTTTCTTTAAATTATAAAGATTTCTTCCGTCAAAAATAATTGGATTTTTTAAATTTTCTTTTAATTCTTTAAAATTAACGGTTCTAAAAACATTCCATTCCGTTGAAATTATTAATGCATCAGCATTTTTTGTAGCATCATATGCTTTTTCTGCATAAGCTATTTTATCATTAATTTTATTTTTAACATTTGGCATTGCTACAGGGTCATATGCAATTACGTTTGCTCCTAAGCGTATTAATTCATCAATAATATAAAGTGCTGGTGCTTCGCGAATATCATCAGTTTCGGGTTTAAAGGATAAACCCCATAATGCAAAAGTTTTCCCTTTAATATTATTATTAAAGCGATTAAGAATTTTTGGTATAAGGCTTATTTTTTGTTTTTCATTAACTTTATCTACTGCGTCTAATATTGAAAAATGAAAATCATTTTCCAAACCAGATTTAAATAATGCTTTAACGTCTTTAGGAAAACAAGAACCACCATAGCCTATGCCTGGAAAAAGAAAGCGCTTTCCTATTCTTGAATCTGATCCAATCCCGATTCTTACTTTATCTACATCTGCACCAATTTTTTCACAAAAATTCGCAATTTCATTCATAAACGTAATTTTTGTAGCTAAAAAAGCATTTGCTGCATATTTTGTTAATTCAGCAGATCTTTCATCCATTTCGATAATTGGATTACCTGAACGCACAAAAGGTTGATATAATTTTTTCATTAAATCAATTGCTTTTTGAGAACTTGATCCAATAACAATTCGCTCGGGTTTCATAAAGTCATTCACGGCAAAACCTTCTCTTAAAAATTCAGGGTTTGAAACAACATCAAAAGTAACGTCTGTGTTTTTAGAGATCGCTTTATGTACTAATTCTGCTGTTCCAACTGGCACCGTACTTTTATCAACAATAACTTTATACGATTTTATTTTTTCTCCTATTTGTTTGGCTACGCTTAATACAAAGCTCAAATCTGCTGATCCATCTTCATTTTCGGGCGTTGGCAATGCTAAGAAAACAATATCACCGTGTGCTAAGCCTTCATCAAATGAAGTTGTAAATTTTAAACGTTCCTCATTGATATTACGCTTAAAAAAATTTTCTAAATAGGGTTCGTAAATAGGAACTATTGCATTTTGCATTTTTTTCACCTTATCTTTATCAATGTCTACACAAAGTACATCATTTCCTGTTTCGGCAAGGCAAGTTCCTGTTACTAAACCTACATAGCCAGTTCCAATAACTGTTATTTTCATTTTAAATTATTTATATAAATTTCTTCTAATTTTTTAATGTTATTATCAACATTATAATTTTTGTAAAACAAATTTTCTGATGCTTTAGAGAATTTTTCAAGCATTTTTTCATCTTCTAATAATGTTTTAATTTTTTTAGTCATTAACTCTGTATCTTCATTATCAATTAAATAACCGTTTTTTCCTTCTTCAATTAAATCTCTATTACCATCGACATTGGTTGCTACAATTGGTTTTTTTAATGCAAGTGCTTCAATTATAGAATATGGTAATCCTTCATATCTTGCTGTCGATATATATAACTTAGATTTTGAAACTATATTATATATATTTTGATGTGATGTCCATTCTAATAAAGAGATGTTTTTTTCTAAGTCTAAATCCTTTATTAGACCTTTAATAATTTCTAAATCGGGTGCATAAAAACCAACACCCATTATTACTAAGTGTATGTTTGGAAAGTCTTTTTTTAATAGTGATACAACTTTAATCATCATATCTAATCTTTTTTGATAGGATGGTCTTCCAACAGTACAAATATAGTTATCTGGCCAAGTTTTAGGTATGTCTAATGTCTCTAATTTAGTGATTGGTTTTATACAATTATTAAATAGTATTGTTTTATTTTTTTTATAGTTAACTTCGTTTAAACCTCTGTTTAATTCAGATTTTGATGAAGCTAATAATTTAGAATTAAAATGTTTTAAAAGTTTTTCTACGGATAGATAAACACTTTTTCTAAAAGGATTTGAAACACTTAAGTAGGAATAGGCTTGAGGTGTGTGCAATACGGTTATACCTTTAAATAGTGATGCAAATCGTGCAATTAAACCTCCTTTTGCACTGTGGGCGTGAATGATACGTATATTTTCTTTTTTTATAATTTCCCGTACTTTAAAGATGGCATTAATATCTTTAAATATTGAAATATTACGAATTATAGATAGTTTATACTCTTTTACTTTTTGATTGTTTTTTGTAAAGTATTGGTTTTTAGTATCATCTTTACCGTGTACAATAATATTTTCAAATTTAGTTTCATCAATATTATTTATAATCACCCTAAGCGATACATCTACTCCACCAACTGCTTGTAATACGTGAAGGACTTTTATGATCTTATTTTTCATTCTGAATTATTCGAATACAAATATAATATTATTTTAACATCCTTAAGGCTAATTATTCTTTTTAAATACAGGTGTATTTGCTAATAAAAGAATAATAATACTAGAAAAAATGATTCCGTGATGTCTTGACCAATAAGATTCAAAAAAGTTTGACCAGATAATTAAAAAAACAACTATAAAAAGTAATTTGTTTTTTGAGTATGTCTTTAATAAATACATGAAAAACAGGATAAAAAACACACCACCAAAGACACCAAATTTCAAAAATTCTTCGATAAATTGGTTGTGCGTATTGTATTGATTTTTTATAGCTGCCTTAAAGTTGGCTTTTTTATATTCTTTTTCTAATTTTTTCTGAAAATCGCCAGTACCAACTCCTATTAAAAAATGCTCTTTAATAATATTAGTTGCTAAACTCCATATATAAATCCGATGTTCTAAACTATTTCTTGTTACCGTAATACTGTTTTTCGTTTTTATGATTTCCATATCAAAATCAATTGTGTTTTTCAAGATATTTAATTTTTTTGATAAGGGGTTTTTTACTAAAAAAAGCAATGAAATAACAGTTATAATACTCAAAGAAATAACAGGTTTTTTAAGTAATCGATATCCTTTTTTATAAAAAGCGAAGTATATTAATAAAAATAACAACGATGATCTATTGGCAAGTAAAAGTAGGAAAAACAACAATATAGCTAGTTCAAAATAAAAATACTTGTTTTTATATGTGTCTGAAATAAAAATTGAAAAGAGTATAAATGTAGCGTAGTATACTGGAGCAATACCTAATGATTTATAACCAAAATGTATAAACCATTCTAAACCATTATTAAAATACCAAAAATGATATGTTAGGAGTAAACCAAAGATAACGAGTACGCAATTTTTAAAAAATAATAAGATTTTTTTTTGGGATTCTTTGGATATTTCTTCGCCCAATAAAACAATAGGTAAAATTAAAAAAGGTAATAATCTAATCGTAAAATTCATCCCTAAATCTAAATTTTCGGTATAAAGCAAACCTAATATATGGATAAAAAAATACCCTTGAAAAAGTAAAGTTATTGGCTGTTTGTAAGCGTGCAGTATTTTACGTTTTATGTTTCGTTTTTTATCGTAAAAAAAAAATAGAACTAAAAGTATTATTGGGATTGTAGCATAATAGGAGGTCAAAAAAGAGAGTATTAATAGTTGCACCAAAACCAGTACTATTTTTTCTCTTTTTAATAGTTGCATTGTGAATAATAATTTAGGTAATAATAATATACGCAAAATTACTAATAAATTACTAGAACTTTCCATACTGCTTTTACAACTTGCAATTTCTAGGTTATAATAATAAATGAAATAGGATAATTTAAATTATGTTGTTTCTTTAAACTCCATAAACTAATTTACATTAAAGAAGACTCGTTTTACAATTACATTTGTTTTCTCATCATCTTCAATCGCATTTTCTAAAGACAGTTTAGATGTAATAGTTATATTTTCAATGATGGTTGGTTGAGACAATACGCCTGATCCTAATCTAACATTTTTATTGGTTTTAGAAATTATTTTAATATTATTGTAAGTAGAATTGGTGTTTTTTTGTAACCACAAGCCTACAAAATCATCATATTTTTTAGAGGTATTACTTAATTTCTCTAATACATTTGTAGTAGATGTTCCAAACTTTACTATTTTAATAGTATCAATATTAATATTGTCGCCCATAATAATTACACCATTAACACGTGAAGAGATAATATGTACTTTTTTTATATAAACAGTACTTGGCAGTTCTAAATTTCCATAAATCTTCAAACCTGCGTGTGTATACCTGTACTTTTTTCCTGAACCTAATCCGTCAACAACTATAGTATTTATAAATATTTTTGACGCACTATTTAGTATTTCAAAACCAGAGCTTTCTATATTTGATATGTTTTTTTCTTTTTGATTTAAAATACTTATATTTCCTATTTTTATATTACTTGAACGATCTATTTTTCCGTTACTATAACTCATTATTGTTCCTGTTAAAGCAATATTTTTTGAATTTATTATTTGTACTGCTCCAGAAAAAGAAGCGTTATTGAAATTAATTTGAATATTTTTTTCTCCTTTAATTATAAAGGATGTTTTATAATATCCTTTTGGAAAATACAATTTCAATCCACTACTTGCCAATTTAAGTAATTCGTTAATTAGGTTTTTATTGGTTTTGGAATGAGAACTAAAATTAGTATTTGGTGTTAATCCATATCTTCTTACATCACCAATATTAAACGTGTTGTTAATAGTTAATTCGTTTTCAAATTTAATATCATAGCCATTTGAAATGATTTTTGAAAACGAATCTTGATTGTTAGTACAAGATACCAAGAAAACGAATATACCAATAATTACATTTAATTTTTTCATTTCTTTAACCGTAATTTACTTTTACTTTTCATTTCTAATAAATAGGAAACAAGTAGTATAAAAATATTAAATAGTATACCATATTTAAGTTTGTAAAAATAACCCATTGTTAATGCATAAACAGTCCATATAAAAAATTGATAGGACACTAAAGCTAATAAATATGATTTATTTTTAATTAATCGCATCAAAATCCATCCACTTAAGCTGAGTATAAAAATGACAATTAATATGTGAAATAAGTAAGCTATTGGTACTGGGAATATCATAAATAACACTGCAGGATACGCGTTGGTATAACTAAAACCACCATTCATAGATTCTTGTAAACCTTTTTTATCTGCCGATGAAAAATACAACATCATTTTATGCATTCCTTTATTTAACTCTCTTGGGTCCCAAGATTTTTTAGCATCTTTATATACAAAGCTTTCAGAAGCGCCCCAAAACAAATGTGCTTGTAAGCCAAATATGCGATAAATTATTGCTTCATTAGGATCGTATATTTTAATAATTGCAAAAGGTCTGCGTTCTTCATATTTTTTATAAATTACTTTATACATAACAGATATCAACAAAAAAGTAATAAGAATATTTCTAAAACTTAAAATTTTCTTAAAAGGTATGGGTTTGGTATTTTTAATAATGATTGGTAATAAAAAGGAAAAACTCCCCTGTATTATTGGAGAATATTTTTGTCCAATTAAAAAATTATAACCAAAATAAACGATCAACAATATGATACTTGATTTTTTATATTTATTAAATATAACACCTAATGCAAAAGGAATAAAGACGGCTGTATTCCCAAAAATCTTATTAAAAAATGGAAATTTAGATAATTCCCAATAATTAAATCTACTTACGTGTTCTGTAAAAAGAGGAATTGGAGAAAGTAATAGGTTAATAAATAACAAGACCAAAACACTGATACTGATGAGAAGTAAAAGCTCATTTTCAACATTAATTTTTTTGTATTTAAAATCGAATGAACGGATTTTTACTTTGTTAAAGCTATTAAAACTTGCATTAATGAAAACTAAAGTAATGATGTAAAAAAGGCTAAATAATAATACAGAACCCACAAAATAGCCCATTCTTCCTTGTTCTGAAATGAATTTATTAGTTTCAATATAAATTAGTGATGGAATTATTGTTGCTGCTTGATAGACAATTAGTCCATTTATAAAAAAAACTTTAAAATTTTTCTTATAAAAATAAATTGTTATTAAAAAAACAACAAAAGCTACAAAAAGGTTTACTGTTAATGTCATTTAATTTAGTTATCGAAAAACACAACATTAAACCCAAACGATTTAAATAGCGTTACAAGTGTATCAGATTTATCCAAATATACGGTAAATAACAAATTCTTACGTTCATTATGGTTTAAAATGGTATATATATTTAATGTTGCACTAGAATTAAAAGAAAATATATATTTCGATTTTAGTTGTTTAAAATAAAAATCTTCAATAGTTTCATTACTTTTAACAATGGTTATTTCATTTTCATTAAAATATTTTTTTATGAAGTCGGTTTTAATAGGACTTCCGTTTCTATGCGGTTTATAGTAAATAGTTTCAATTTTTTTAAGTTCCATTAACTGTTTTACATTGTCAAATATCGTGGTTAATGCATTGTAATATAAGGTGTTTCCAATTATTTTTTCTAAGGGTTCTTGTCCAATAATTAATAATGAGTTTGAAAACTCCTGTATGCTTTTTGATGGAGAAACTAATTGTTTTGATTTTTCAGGGCAGACACTCAATGTTGGATGTTTTACAAATTGAGTTGTAACTTTACTGAAATTTACACCACTAGAATGCCCTTTATACTTTTTAAAACGAAGACCTAAAATGTTTGACACTAAATATTTTATAGAAAACTTTAAACTGCTTATGTTATTGAGTGTGTGATTATAATAATTTAAAACGCCATCTTCTACCACAATTCCCGTTATATTTTTATTGAAGGATAGCAATAAATGATTTGATAATATGTCTTCTACATATGAAAAAAATAACTGTATATTGGTTTCATCTTTATAGTGTTTAATTTTTCTTATTAATTTCTTATAATTTTTTATTTTCTTAGTAATATTGTTTAGTTCTTCAAATAAATTAGTTGATTTATTGTCAAAATTCCCATCATAAGAATGAACTTCAGAGAATAATTTGGTGTTATAGCTTAAATCTTTGGAAGATAATAAAACATTAGTTTCATGTTCTAACTTTAATTGTTTTATCACCAAACTATGATTGTTTATTTGGCTTTGAGAAAGTCCTATAAAGATATTAATCATTTTCGATTTGTAATTTGTTAGATTCATGTATTCTTAAAAAATACATTAAAACACCTGTTAATAAAAAAGAAACACCTGTGCCATACAAACCAAATAAATAGGTAAATAGTATTGCTGATAATAAACTAACTATTCCAGAAACTGTTAAGATGTATAGTATTCTTTTGTCCTTATGTAATATATATAATTTAAAATGTTCAGCTAAAGAATAGTTCATTAACAAAACGGATGTCAAAATTAATAAAAACAAAGGCAAATAACTTTGATAACTTTCTTTATTTTGCCAATACAATATTGGTTTTATTATTATAAGTAATAGTATTATAATAAAAATTATTTGTTGTCTTAAGGATTTTTTAAAACTGCTATATTTAGCTTTAAAACCACTCGTTTTATATGATTTTATTAATGGTGGTAATTCAAAAGAAATAACAATAGTATTAATATAAACAGTCACTATTATTGCAATTGTTGAATAGAAACCATAAATTCCAACATATTTTTCTTCCAAAAAATAATCTATAATAAATCTATTGGCATATTCTATAATTTTTAATAGAATAGTACCAACAAAAAATACACTCGAAATTTTAAGTCCTTTAACAATCCAATCTTTTTCAATGTTACTAGAAATAATGCTTTTAAAATTATTAAATAATGTAATCATTAAAATATATAAGATTGTAATAATATTTGATACAATCCAAATACGAAGTAAAAAATCAATAGAAAAAGGTTCTTCAAAATATATTTTATATAGAATTATTACAACCCAACCAACTGTTCTTATAAATAAAAGGATATTTGCCGTTAATATTTTACTAAATGCAATAAGTAAACGATAAATTTCTTGCGATATATGTTCGGTTATCGCTAGTGCTAAAATTAAAAAGGCATATTTATTTATAAATGATATATGCTGATAAAAAAGACTGTAAATTAAACTAAATAAGAGATAAATTATTAAATAGAATGCAAAGGTACTTACTAATTTGTTCGTAACGTTACTACTACTTTTATCCATCAATATATCTCTAATACTAAAATTATAAAAATCCAACCCTAGTAAATAAATAGAAATAGTTACTACCGTAGTTATTAGTGTATAATCTCTGTACTCAAGATCGTTATAAAATTTTGACAATAGAATAGCAACTATAAATTTAGACCCCATTCCACTCACACGCAACCCTAAATTTATCAATTTAAAGAAAGGTGTTTTGGCAAAAATACTTGTAATCGAATTCATTCTATTACTTAAAAATTATTTTGCTATCATATTTAATGCTAACGGTTCTCCTTTAGAAAAAGTATCTAAAAACTTTCGGCCTAAAATTTCCTCATAATATTTTGGGTGTAAACCAAAACCAGGACGCACCGAACGAATATTATCTTTTGTAATTACATCTCCTTTGTTTACGTCTTGAGACACGAATAAAGAACGAGAAAACTCTCTGCTTTTAGCTTTCTTCTCATCCATTTCATAGGTTACCTTACCTAGCATTTTTTCAGCAGTTCGTACGGCTTTTACCATGGCAGTAAACTCAGCTTCATCTAGTGAAAAATGGGCGTCTGCACCACCAATTTTTTTATCTAAAATAAAATGTTTTTCAATCACTTTTGCGCCTAAAGAAACCGCAACAACAGGTGCTTCTATACCCATTGTATGATCAGATAAGCCAATTTTTACATCAAAACGTTTTGCAATATCAACCATAGTTAATAAATTAACATCTTCTGGCAAAGCAGGATATGAAGACGTGCATTTCAATATGGTAATATCATTATTACCTTCATCTTTACAGGTTTTTATTGCCAACTCTATATCTATTTCAGTTGCTATTCCTGTAGAAATAATAATTGGTTTTCCTTTGGAAGCAACGTATTTTATTAGTGGAATATCGGTAATTTCAAATGATGCTATTTTATAAATAGGGGTATCTAATTTTTCTAAAAAATCAACTGCAGTAAAATCGAATGGTGATGAAAAACAAACTAAACTTTCTTCTTCAGCAAGGTCAAATAAAGGTTTATGCCAATCCCATGGTAAGGCACCTTTTTTATATAATTCATAAAGATACTGTCCATCCCAATGGGTGCCTTGGTTTATTTTAAATAAATCAGTTTTTATATCAAGAGTAATAGTATCGGCAGAAAAACTTTGAAGTTTTATTGCATCTGCACCAGCTCTTTTTGCAGCACGTACAGTTTCTTTAGCAATTTCTAAATCTCCACCATGATTTGCAGAAAGTTCTGCAATGATAAAGCAAGTCTCTTTATGGTAATTTGTATTTAATAGTTCATTTTTCATAGTAAAACGTTATTTTATATATTCATTAAACCCTTTATAGAATTTTTGACCAGCCATTGGTTTTTTATATGCGGAAATTTCTGTACCAAATGCATCTTCTATACACCACATTAAATCTTTAAATCCAAACATGTCCCTAAATAAAACAGTGCTAGAAAATCTCGGATTAATTTCAAAAACAACTGGTCCTTTTTGGGTTAACCTTAGTTGAATATTAATACTTCCTACTAAGTCAATTTTATTTGCAATAGTTGTCAAAACATTCTCGATGTCTTTGTTTTCAATTATTTCTCCATATCCACTATAACCACCAGTTAATTCTCTTTTTAGAATAATTGTTCTAGTTATTCCATTTTTACTTTTAAAAACACCACAGGTAAATTCTCCTTTTGTTTCTTCTAAATATTCTTGAATGATGAAATCTGGATGTTTTTTTTGTAGATATTTAAAATCCTCAATATTTTCTACAAGGTATACATCAGCACTTCCAGAACCTAATCTAGATTTTAAAATAACTGGAAAATTATTTGGGGTATTGTTTTTTATTAATGTTGTTTTTGGAAAAGGAAGTTCGTTTTGTTCTAGAAATTCAGCAGTTTTTAATTTATCAAATCCTATTTCCAATACTTTTTTTGAGGCTACCAATAATTTTGCTTTACCAATATGTGTAAGAATATCATTTTTTGATAGAAATCGTAATTCAGGTTCGGCAATAGGTATTATCAAATCTATATTATTTTTATTTACATAATTTTCAATAAAATTAAGGTATGATTCATCGTTACAAGGCAAACCAATAAAAAAATTAGTGTAAATGAATTGCCCAGCATTTTTATTAGAAATATCACAGCCAGAAAGTGTAATGTGTTCTTGATTATTTAAAATTTTCCCTATACTTTGTCCAATATCACCACCGCAGCCTGTTACTAAAACTTTCATATTATCTTTTTAAAATATTAATTAAATAAGCTTTTTCTTCATTATGAAAGGCTAAATTTTCAATTGTTTTATTTATGTTATAAGGTGTGTTTTGTGCTGTATATACTTTATTTATGGTATTAAAAACACCCCAATTCGCAATACCACCTTTCACTCTAGATTGCCCAACAGAACCAACATTTATAATAGTAGTTTTCTTCCCATTATAAATCATTGGGTAATGTGTATGTCCCATAAAAATATAATCAAACTGGTTAGTTTCTATTCTTTCTAACACATCTAATTTTTCATCAGGATAGATATATCCATCTTCTTCAATTGGGTTTGAATGTGTAAATAAAATAGAAATACCATTTATGTTTTCTCTTTTTTTGGAAGGTAATTTTTTTATTTTAGAAATTAACTCTTGAGAGAACGTCTCTTTATAGTATTTATAAGATAAACCATATTTATGATTAATTTCATTTTTATTTATACCATTTAAATAATCTAAAAATAGAATTTCATGATTTCCAATAATGGTATCCTCTAAATAGGAGTCTAATACTTCAAAAACATCTTGAGCTTGATAATAATAACCTAATAAATCACCTAAAATAAAGACACGATCAATTTTATGTTTTGAAATTTCTTTCATTACAACTTCCAATGCTGGTAAATTACCATGTATGTCTGACAGTATAGCTATTTTCATTTAATGTAATTTAATACTTTAACAGCAACATCTTCTGCCTTTTGAAGTTTATTATCATCATAAAGTTCATTGAATAATGATACATTTGGCATTTTATCAGAAGAAGTATTTCGTATTGTTTTTTGCATACCCGTATCAATAACTCCCGGATTTATATTGTAAATTGTGATAAAATCATATTCTTTTAAAGTCTCATAAAACATTTCATTTGCTGATTTTGTTGCACAATATAAACTCCAACCTGTAATTGGGCGCTTTGCAGCTCCGCTTGAAATATTAAGTACGGTTAAGTTCTTATTATATTTTATCAAATGATTTGTAATTATAATAGGCGCAATTGTATTTAAATAAATGATATTCTCTATATCATCATTATTAAACTCACCAATCTTACCAATGGGAGTAATTGTTGATGCGTTATTGATAAAAATTATTTCTTTATAAATTTTTACGTTTTTTTTCAAAACATCTAACACCTCTGGAGTAATTTTTTTAGATAAGTCGTGTTTTAATAAATAAATATTAGATTTTGTTAAATTCTCTTGAGAAGAATTAAATGTCCTAGAAATAGCAAAAATCGCTTCATTATTTTTAAGAAGTTTATTAAAAATAGCTTCTCCTAAACCTCTATTTACACCTGTAATAATATAAAGTTTATTATGCATTGTATTTTTTTAAAAGTTTTCTAAATCTAGATGTGCTCTTGCCGTCAATTAATTTTTTTTGGGCTTCAATAGATAAATCTAAGGTAGACAAAGCTATAAAATTTTGAATACTATTATGATAATTCTCATCATTTATTTTTCTAAAATCACCAAAACCACCAACAGCATTTAAATTTTTATAATAAATAAATCCTTGTTTTTGATTTTCAACAAAATAACCCGAATATATTGGCATTTTCACACAAAATAATTCAAATAGAATTGTACTTGATGGTGCAATTGCAAAATTGCATTGTTTCATTAACTTCAGCAATTTCTTTTCGGATAAGTTATTATAGAATACTGTTTTATTTGAATACTTATGTTTCAATAAATCTAATTTTTTCTTATTAAATGCTGCACCAAAAACGACATGTATTTTTTTAATTTCTTGTATTTTCAATAATGCAATTATTGTTTTTTCGGATAAGTTTAAACTATCAGCTCCACCAAAACAAACAAAAGCAGTGTCTATTTTATCACGTGTTTTTAATTTTTTTTTAGCAGATTTTAAAAATGAGGGTCTTAATATTGCATAATTTGTCCCTAAGGCAAACTTAGTATTAGATGCCGTTTTATATTTATCTTCTAAAACACCTGGTGTATGGTTTACAATAATATCAGCATACATAAACTCGGTTGCTAAATCGTCAATATACATTAATGTATACCCTATTTCTTTAATTTGTTTTTGATAGCTCGATACAAATTGATAACCATCTGCTATGATTATATATTTAGATGCATTAAATTCTTTAGATAGCCAATGAGGTTCATCTTTGATGCTAATATCATTTGGAATCAGATGAACGATATAAGATTTGGGAATAATTTGAACTGTTGAATTTTCTTTGGTTATAAAAATATAATCATATTTATCTTTATACATTTCCACAAGTGCAAACATACGATATAAATGACCTAACCCTGTTTTTGAATTTCCATCCGCTCTAAAAAGTATCTTTTTTTTCACTTTTAATTCAATCGTTTAAATCCACCATGACATACAGGACCATCTAACAATTCGTCAATTTTAAGTTCTTTAGTTTCACATTTTTTAATGGTTTCAAAAATATCTTCCAATTCGGTTAGATAGCCATCTATAATTGGTTTTGTATGTGCTACAGATGAGTATAATATTATGGATGCTAAATAATTTCTTTTCAGCATTTCTTGAGTAATTAAAGTCTTATATTTAAGAGCATCATCATATTGCAATGAAAAACCTGCTAAAGATGGTAGGCCAAACGTTTTAATATTTACGTTTTGAGTAGCAGCAATTTCGTTCCATCTTGTTTTAATGTACGTTCCCATTTCGGTAATATAATCCCACGGTTTTTCACGTTCCATTACTTCTAAAGTTTTTAATGCCGCTGCAGGCCCAATACGTTCGGTCCAAAAGGTAGAGCTAATAAAGGTGTTTTGTGCTGCTTCCATAACTTCACGTTTTCCAACTACAGCAGTAAGTGCATACCCATTTGCTATTGTTTTACCAAAAACAGTCATATCGGGTTCGACACCATATTTTTGAAAGATACCACCATTGGTTTCTCTAAAACCTGAAGTACATTCATCAAATATTAAAACAATATTATGATCGGTTGCTAATTGTCGCACTTTTTGAAGATAACCCTCTTTTGGTGGTTCGCTTCGTTGCACTTCCATTTTTATGACACCAATATCGTGATTTTTTACTAGATTTTCTATTTCTTCATAGTCATTATATAGAAAAGGCAAGGTGCTTCCTTTTAAATGGCTTGGTACACCAGCTGGATTTAAACCTGGTAATAAATGTTGTGCTAAACCTTCATTATTTCCTAAATTAGTAGATAAATACCAATCGTGCCATCCGTGGTAACCACAAATAGCTACTTTATCCTTTCCACTTGCTGCACGTGCAATACGAATTGCAATAGCATTGGCTTCACCGCCAGTTCGTGCAAAACGAACCATATCTGCCCAAGGATTAATTTCAATTAATTTTTCGGCTAAATAGACTTCTTCAGGACAATTAAACGTAGACATATTACCGTTTTTGACCACATTATTTACTACAGCATCTATTTCTGCATTACCATAACCAAGTATATTAGTTCCTATTCCCATAATGGAAACATCGGTGTATTTATTATTATCCAAATCCCATATTTCACATCCTTTTGCTTTTGAATAATAGGCTGGCCACTCATTTGGCAAAAACATTTCAGGTCGTTTAGATAACAACATGGTGCCTCCTGGAATTATTTTTTTTGCTTTTTCGTATAATTTTTGTCCAGTTTTCATGAGTCATCTTCGTTTATTGATTTCAAATAACCTTCGTTACGTGTTGTCTTGTTATTAATGATTTTAATAGCTTTATTTTCCAAATAAAAATCGGAATAGTCTTGCCAAGTTTTATCCAATCCCATTTCCTTAATAACTTTTGTGATTACTTCAAAATCTTTTGCATCATCTACGGTTAGTCTTACGTTGTTGTAATTTTTTTCTGGATAATGATTGTCCGATATAAATAATTTCCCACCGTGAAAATTAGAATTATTTCGAATATAAGGTGTTACATGTTCTCTTTCGGAAGGTAATTTCGCATTTTTCCAAGCAGTTTCTAAAGCTTTAAATGTAAATACTTCTATATCTTGTCCGTCAGGATAATTTTCTATTAATCCATTAGAATAATAGTCTAACTTTTTTTCAATTGCTTTAGTGACAACTTCATCAATTAAAAGAGGATCAATTAATGGACAATCTGATGTAAGGCGAACTATAAAATTGGGTTTTATTTTTTTTGATGCTTCATAAAACCGATCAAGCACATCATTTTCACTACCTCTATAGCATAAAACATCCAATGAATTTGCTAAATCTTCAATAATTATATCCGCTTTATTTGTTGTAGTCGCAATTAGTATCTCATCAACACTTTTTGCCAATTTAATTCTATCAATATGAATTTGAAGCATCGTTTTTCCTTCAATTTTCATTAAAACTTTATTGGGTAATCTTTTAGATCCAGATCGTGCTTGTGTGATTGCTAATACGTTCATTTTTACCAATTTGAAGGGTTTAATAAGTTCGTATTTTTAATATCAATTGTATCAATGTCTTGATGAGGTATTTTTTGTTTATTTCGGGTAACTTTTAAATTAGACAGTAGTTGCTTTTCACTATCTACACCAATTACAATACAGTCAATATACTCTTTTTGTAACGTATATTGTAATGCTAATGTTGTTGTATCAATAGTATATTTTTCTTTAATGCGGTTCAATTTTTCTAAACTATCTGTTAAACTCAATAAGGCTGATGGGAGTTGTTGTAAATCCATAAAAAACAATCCTTGTAAAAATACAGATCTTGTATGAATTTCTATGCCTTTTTGCTTCGCCTTTACTAAAATTTCTTTGCGCTGTTTTTCATTGTCAAACAAATTAAACGGCAATTGAATAAAATCAAACTTGGTATAATTTTTCATTACATCTTCAATTTCGTGGTTTGAATATAAAGATACGCCAATTTTTTCTACCAAACCTAGTGCTTTTGCTTCAATGAATTTGTGATATGAATTTTCATTCGATTTTAAAGAAGCATAATGATGAAACATATAGCCGTATAAAGAATCTACATTTAAAATTTCACAATCTGTTTTAATAGCCTTTAGGATATCAATTTTTTTTTCATTAAAATTTGGATGAATTTTTGAAATGATTTTAAATGTTTTATTTGGGTATTTTTTGTGAAATAAACCAATGACTTCTTGTGAATTACCATAAGCCTCTGCAGTGTCTAAAATTGTAATGTGATTATTAAAGGCTGTATTTAATATTTCAAATGATTTGTTTAAAGACGGTTTTCCTTTAGTATTACTTATACCATAGTCTAAGCCCATTTGTACGGTTCCTAAAATTAATTTTTGTTGTTTTTCAAGAATCATTCTATATGTTTCACGCGCTTTAATTTGAAGTGTTTTTTCAATTTTAAATCCTATTTTTTTATAGAGTTTAACCGCACTCGCATGTTCTGCTACAACACCAAGTGTAATATGATTTAGGTTTAATTGTTCAAAGCAATACTCAATTACAATATTAGATGCCTCAGTAGCATATCCTTTTCCCCAACTCAATTTATCGCCCATCATTATCCCATATTCACCTGATAATTTATCGTCATCAATAGGATCAATTTTTATATTCCCAATATGTTTATTTGTTTTTTTTATATGGATTGCCCAAAAAAGAATCTTATTTTCTACTTGCTCTTTTAAAAATTTTTCAAGCATTTTAAAGGTATAATCACCACCCGATTCCAAGAATTCTATAACATCGTAATCATTCATCCAATTCACATACTCTTTCGATAAATGATCTAGTGAAAGTGGTACTAAAATAAGTCGATTTGATTCTAAAATTGATGCTCTCATTTTACAAATTCCAATACTTTAGCAATCACAAATTGCTGTTCTTCATCTGTTAATGTTGGATACATTGGTAAACTAATACAGTGTGCATAATAATTTTCAGCATTACTCAAATCTGCACTTCCGTACCCAATTTTCTGATAATAAGGTAAAGTATGCACTGGTATATAATGTATTTGAGCATAAATCCCTTGCGTTCTTAAAAAGTCGTATAAGCCTTTTCTATCATTAACTTCAATTACAAATAAATGATGTGCATTTAACATGCCTTCTGGTAAAGATTGGCATTTTACTTTGTCTTTAAATGCTTTCTTATAAACATTTGAAATGTCATTTCGTTTGGCGACACCTTTTAGGTTCTTAGCCAATTGTGTTATTCCTAAAGACGATTGAATATCGGTTAAGCGATAATTAAAGCCCAAATCTTGCATTTCGTAAAACCAACCACCATCATTTTTACGCATATTATTTTTAGTAATTCCGTGACTGCGTAATAATTGTAATTTTTCGTAAATTTGTTTGTTATTTGTGGTAACCATACCACCTTCGCCACAAGCAATATGTTTTACTGGGTGAAATGAAAAGATACCAATATCTGCATAATTTCCATTGCCACAGTATTGTTTTTTATCGTTTGAATCGGTAAAAAAACCACCAGGTGCGTGACAAGCATCTTCAATAATCCATAAATTATGTTTATCAGCTAATTTTTTAAAAGCTTCTAAATCTAATGGCAAACCTGCAAAATCTACAGGAATAATACCTTTAAAAAAACCTTTGGGCTTACTTTCTATTAATTTACGCGTACTTTCTAAAGACAGTAAATAGGAGTCTGGATCAATATCTGCAAACCACACTTCACCACTACAATAGCGCACACAATTTGATGATGCGGCAAAAGTAATTGGCGTTGTTATAACACGTTCACCTTCTTGCAATCCCATAGATGCAACCGCAATGTGTAAACCAGATGTGGCATTATTAACCGCAACAGCATATTTACACCCAATATATTCAGCAAATTTTTCTTCAAACTCAGCAACTTTTGGACCTTGTGTTAAAAAATCGGCTGTTAAAGTTTTTACAACCGCATCTATATCATCTTGTTGGATGGATTGTCGTCCGTATGGAATGGAGAATTTGTTCATTATACACTAAAATTAGGGTCAACATATTCTTTTATTAAATTTCTTAAACTCTCTACAGTTTCCCATGCTGTATTTTCGCCAGAGTTATAATTGAAGCCTTGCTCTACAGGTTTTGCATTGAATTTTTTTATAAAATCGTCTAAACTAAACCCAGGTAATTGCGGTAAAATTGCGTAATATTTTCCAATATCATAGGTTGTAAACGAATCGGATGAGGTAATCATTTCTTCGTGAATTTTTTCTCCTGGACGAATACCAATTTCTTTTTGTTCGCAATCAGGGCAAATTGCCGTAGCAACATCTACAATATTATAAGACGGAATTTTTGGGACAAATATTTCGCCACCAAAAGCGTGTTCCATGGCATAAAAGACCATAGCACAACCATCTTCTAAGGATATGTTGAAGCGTGTCATGCGTTTATCGGTAATTGGTAAAACACCTTCTTTTCTTTTATTAATAAAAAACGGAATTACAGAACCGTTGGATCCCATGACATTTCCATAACGAACTACGGAAAATTTAATATTTCTTTTTCCTTTAATATTATTGGCTGCAATAAATAATTTATCCGATGTTAATTTAGTAGCACCATATAAATTTATTGGTGCAGCAGCTTTATCTGTTGACAAAGCAACCACATTTTCAACACCAGCCTGAAAAGCAGCTTGAATGACATTTTCTGCACCCAAAACATTAGTTTTAATACATTCCATAGGATTGTATTCTGCTAAATGCACATGTTTCATTGCAGCAGCGTGAATCACAATATCTATGCCTTCAAAAGCTCTTACCAAGCGTTCCTTATCTCTAACATCACCAATAAAGTAGCGCATTGCAGGATATTTGGTATCTGGAAATTCCATACCCATATTAAAATGTTTTTGCTCATCTCTAGAAAAAATAACCAAACGTTTCACTTTGGGATATTTTTTCAAAATAATTTTGGTAAACATTTTACCAAACGAACCTGTTCCACCTGTAATTAATACTGCTTTTCCGTTTAAATCTAGCATTTTTTTATTTTTGATAGTTATTCAAATAGGTGTTTAATTTTAATCCTAAAATTACCATTAGAGATAATATAAAACCTAAAATAGAAAATTTGAACCATTTTTCACTTTTAATACTTGTTTTATGAATTCCTAAATGAAATTCTGATAATATTTTTGTTATAAATCCACTTTGTATTCGTTCAGAATCAATACCTCGTAATTGCCCTAAAATTTTATTAGATTGGTTAAATAAATCAATATCTTTATTTCTGTTATTTGTTTTTTCTGCTAAGCTAATATTAGTACCACTTGTACTTATTTGTCCTGCTCTTAAAAGAGCTACTTTATTATATCGCTTTCTTAATGAATCTATTTCAGAAAGTTCTTTTTCTAAAATTCTCTCTCTAAAATTATATTCATCTAGCTTTAATTTTAACAACCCTTTATAATACTCATTTTCAACTAAATTAATAATTCCCTTATTTAATTTACCGAATATTGTTTCATTTGTAGCAAAAGTAGTTATTTTTTGAACTTTATAATCATATAAATTCAATCTTCTAGCATAATCTTCTACAGTAAGATTTTTAGTGTAAATTGTATCCGTATGTTGTATATAGGAATTAAATTCTTTTAATAAATCACTCTCTATATCATTAGGTTGAATTGAGAAACCAGTTAAAAAACTCGCCTCCTCGGATGAAATATCAAAAATTTCGGCTAATTTTTTAGTGTCCTCTCTTTTTATTAAACGATTTAAATAATTTTGTTTGCTATACAGTTGATTTCCAACACCATAATTGATTTTAATAACCATATCTGATTGATATTCTATGACTTTGTCCATACGTATAACATAACCCAAAACTCCACCTAAAATAGTTGCAATTCCAATAACTAGAGCATTTCTTTTAAAAAATATTAAAAGGCTAATAAAGTAATGAAAAAGTATTTTTATTAAATTTTTTATTGAATTAGAAAGGTTTTTAAATCCTTTTCCCATAACTTGAAATAATTTTCCTAAGTCTACTTCTTCAGATTGTGGTGTTGGTATTTTTTCTGACATATTTTTAATCGTTAAATAATTGTTCTAATATTTTTTGTGTAATGATATACGTTGGTTTTACACCACTCGTTCCTAGTCCACCAGATGCTAAGGTGCTACCAGTTTTCAATGGATTATCTGAAGCGTAATACGCATAACGTACTTTTACATCTTTACCAATATTTCCTCTTATTTGTGAGGCTGCTTGAATGGCTTTTTGATAATGGGCGCCTTCCATTTCTAATCCAATGGCACTCCACGTTGAATTTTTAAAGAATTCTAAGATGTTTTTATTTTGTAAGGAGGTTCCTAAAACAGTAACCATTGTTCCGTCATAAACGCCTAAGCCAAAATTACTTAAATCTTCTTTGGTTAATTCATTTTTAAAAGGATAATTATCCGCAGTTCCTTCAAAGATATGTGCCGATGGAATCATAATATCTCCTTTACCACCTTGTAAAATACCTGCTTTACCCATAATAGAAACCGATTTCACATTTAAGTGATGTTCGTTGCCATCTTTACAATAATATGGTTTTAGTAATTCATCCATAGTTTCGTAAGCTTGTTCACCAAAAGCATAATCCATTACAATAAGAACTGGTTTATTTTTAGCAGTATAGTTAGCTTTACTAAAATCAATTTTAGCCGTATCTATTATTTGTACATTAATGTTTGTTCCTGAGCTATCTTTAATATAAGTCAAGCCCATTTTAGAAGCAGCTCTTTTTACTTTTTTACGCAATGCTTTATTGTCACTTTCGCTTAATAATTCAAATAACGCAATTCCTTTATTATTTTTAGCTTCTTCGGTTAAGAAAATGGGTGCATAAATACTATTCATAACACTATGCATATTGGCACTAATAATATGAATTTCTCTTTCTAATAAATTGTTTGTATCTAAAGTTTTCTTAATGGTATCTGCCCATATTTCACCATAAATATGATGGCCAATACGTTCTCTTAAGGTTGCTGTAAATTTAACATTTCGCTTTTCGTTTTCTAGAGTTTCTTTTAAGGCAAGTTTACCCATCCAATAAATAATACTAAAAAACCTGTTTGAATTATTGGGGTTTGAAAAATTGGTATCTACCGATTGAATTTCTTCAAAAGTTCTCCCTAAAATAGAAGCTACTTGAGATAATAAAACTTCTCTTTCATTTTTAGAGATTTTTTTATTGTATAAAACAACCCTTTCTAAGGCATTCCATTCTCTGGTTGTTTTACCACTTTCATTAATTAGCACACTATTTTTAATTTTATGAGATTCAATAAATAAAAAGGTTAAGTGTGTTAGAATATCATAAATTTCCGATCTACCTCTGGTAATTTCAATATTCATTTGGTCTTTATCTATCCGATAACAATTACGTCTTCTTTTAGAAGGAATTATTACTTTAAAATGAGAATTGGCAAAACCTTCATCGGCAGTTAAATTGATAAATTGACATTCTTCAATTCCTTCAGGCAATCTATCAATTACATAAAGTAAACCATCTAGTTCTGCTTTTTTATCGGCTATAGAGCCATAAATTTCGGGACGTAATAATAACAAGGCTTCTCTAAGTGTTTCACCAGAAACGCCCATAGGTTTATAAAAACCTCTATTGAATAAATGACGCATGGTTATATACAATCGTTCTATTGCATTAGAAGATTCTTGTGATTTGGTCTGTTTAATTGTCTTGGCTTTCTGCATATTTTCTTTTACGCAAAAGTACTTATTTAATTACTAAGTTAGTACGTTGATTATATATAATACGTAAAAATTACTTTTTTATTTTAAAACGAAGTTAATTTTTTTAAGACGGCATCTTTATACTTATAGTTATTTTCGGAATTAAAATAACTATATTTTTAGAGGTATAATTGGAGTTTAAAAATTTTCTTTTTTACTTCAATATGGAACTTATTTATAAAATTTAGTCGTAATTTGCTTTTAACATATCTTTCAGATATTTTATTTATAAATGTAAAACGGTTTATTGAAACATATTATTAATCTCACAAAAGGTTTTTTAAAAAGAGCAGGATCCTATGTCTTTCTGGCAACTGTTATTGCTCGATTAGCTTCTTTTACGGCGCATGTAATAGTACTTAAATTTATTCCTTCCGAAGAATTAGGTGTTGTAATTTACACCTTAAGTTTTGTTTCCTTTATACTACCAATGGCAGGTTTGGGTGTTCAGCAAGGTTTAGTAAGATATGGCGCTTTGTTAAAAACTCCTAAAGAAAAGGAAGCCTTATTTATATATAGTTTAAAAAAAGGAACGATTATAACCATAGTTTTAATTCTTGCTATTATTCTATTTAGTAATTTTATCAATTTTAAATTTACAAAAGCTTCTTTTTATTTTAAGTTACTATCATTTAGTGTTTTAACACATTTTTTACTTGCCTTAATTAAAATATATTTCAGATTATTTTATAAAAACAAGAAATTTGCATTTGTAGAAATCACCTATGCACTTTTGTTTTTGATAAGCACTTCGATTTTAAGTTATTTATATAAAGAAACAGGATATATTATTGCAATTATATCTTCGCCATTGTTGGTTTTTTTATTATTTATAAATAAAATAGATATAAATTATACGAATAAAATTAATTTAAAATTAACCAACTCTTCTTTTTGGAAATATGGTTTTTTTGCTGGGTTAGCCAATGTGTCTACGTTGTTATTGGTCGAGATAGATACTATTTTGATAGGTGAATTGTTAGTAGATGCAACCGAAGTTACCTTTTATAAATACACATCGTTAATTCCAATGAGTTTATTGTTTTTACCGCAAATATTACTAACTACCGATTTTGTTTATTTAACCGAAAATATAAAAAACAAAAAATACATTAACAATTATATTAAAAGTTACGCGTCTATTTTTAGTGTAGTTAGTCTTTTTTTGCTAATTACTGCATACTTATTTGCACCTATTATTTTAGCTTTTTTTGGAGAAGAGTATATTTCTTTTGCAAGTACATTTTTTACCTTAATTATTGGCGTTTCGGGTATTTTAATTTTAAGAGGTTTGTTTGGTAATTTATTATCCGCAATTGGTAAAGCACATTTAAATTTCATTATTTCAGTTTTGGCAATAGGTGTTAATGTGGTTTCTAATTATTATTTTATTCCAAAATATGGTATTTTAGGAGCGGCAATAACATCGGCTATAATAATGTGGTTTACAGGGTTGATGACTTGTGTGCTGTTTTTTTATTATAGAAATAAAATAACTATATTAGAATAAATAGGATGCGTGAAAAATTAAATATATTGTTTTTATGCAGTTGGTATCCATCAAGGGTTTTACCAACCAATGGTGATTTTGTACAGCGTCATGCCGAGGCAGTTTCTACACAACATAAGGTAACGGTATTTCATATTATAACAGATGCTAATTGCGTAAAAAAAATTGAAATTTCCGATGAAATAGTACAAAATGTACGAACTTTAATTGCTTATGTAAAGCCAACATCAAATCTACTTTTTAAGGTTTTACGATTTAGAAAAGCACAAAATGAATTATTAAAAAAAGTCAACAAAATAGATATAATTCACGTAAATAAACTTTTCCCTATGGGAATTTTTGCATTACAATTGAAACGAAAGTTAAACATTCCTTTTATCGTTTCTGAACACCATTCTATGTACCAAAACCCCTATTTTAAATCCATTAGTTTTTTGGAGAAAAAAATATCAAAATTAATAGCTACTAGAGCCAGTTTTATTTGCCCAGTTAGCGATGATTTGGGTAAAGCAATGCAGCAATTTGGCTTAAAAGGGAATTACCATAAAGTTCCTAATGTGGTAAATACCAAATTATTTACAGTAAAGGAAAAATACAATAAAAAATTCACATTATTACACGTTTCTAATATGGTAAGTATAAAAAATGTGGAAGGAATTTTACGTGTTATTAAAAGAGTAGAAGAAAAGATAAGTTCCTTTCATTTTTATTGTATTGGTGCAAATGCAACAAGTTATGTGGCGACTGCAAATACATTAAAAATAAAAAATAAAAATACGACTTTTATAAACCAAGTACCGCATAAAGAGCTAATTGCTTATTATCAAAAAGCCAGTGTATTTCTTTTATTTAGTGATACCGAAAATCAACCTTGTGTAATTCCTGAAGCTTTTTCAACAGGAACCCCTGTAATTGCTACAAATGTTGGTGGAATTTCGGAATATTTTCCTGATGATTTTGGTATTTTAATTGAACCGAGAAATGAAGATGCTCTTTTTGACGCAATTCTTAAACTGCATAAGTCACTCAAAACTAGTAATGCTACAGAAATGCATGGTTATATTGAACAGAACTTTAGCGAAAGTCAAATTTGCGATACCTTTACAAAGTTGTATAATAAAGCACTTAAATAATCTTCATTTTTTTCAATAAAAAGGAAGCATTCATATTCTGACAAATACCATCTTTAAAGGTATAATCAAAATGAAGTTCATCGTTAATAATTTCGGCATCAAAATAATAGTTCTTAATTTGCTTTAATTCGTTGCTTATTTCACACAAACTCAAATCGTGGGTTGCTATAATACCTGTAGAATTTGAGGTGACCAATTTTTCTACAAATTTTCGAGAACCAATTGCTTTATCTGTACTGTTAGTACCTTTTAAAATTTCATCTAAAATGATGAAATATTTTTCAGTTTTGATTTCATCAACTATAAATTTTAATCGTTTTAGTTCAGAGAAAAAATACGATTCATCATCCGATAAAGAATCGCTTGTTCGCATACTGGTAATTAATTTTATTGGCGAATATTCAAAACTAGCAGCACAAACAGGCAAACCAACATTACTCATTACAATACTAAGTGAAATCGTACGTAAAAAAGTACTTTTTCCAGCCATATTTGCACCAGTTATAATAAAAAAATCTTGATTTTTAATGGTGAAATCATTATCAATTCGTTTGTTTTTATCTAACAATGGATGTCCTAAATTTTTTGCTTGAATCGTAAAATCGTCTTGGTTTATGTTGGCGAAATGATGTTTTGGGTGATTAAAAACGTAATTAGCCAAGGAATTTTGCGCATCAAAAAAAGCGATTACTTCAAACCATTTTTCTACTTGATGTTGGTACTTTTCAATCCATTGTTCAATTTTATAGGTATATTTTATATCTCTTAACGCAAAAGCATTACCTAAAATAGCGACAAACACATTATTTCTTTGGTCTAATGCATTTAAGTTTTTTGAAAATACATTAAAAATTTCTGATGCTTTTTTAGATTCGGTTTTAATTTCGAGTTGTTTATTTATTAGAATTTGAGCAGTAAAATTCTCACTTTCTATATTTTTTAATAATTGATAGTATTGTGTAAAAGTATCTTTGGCTTGCGTTGCTTTAGTATATAATACAGTAACTTTTTTTACATAAATAATACTAATTATTGCACCTATAAAAAACCAAATAATGAGATACTTAAACGCAATAATTTCTATATAGTTAAGCGCAAATAAGCTAATGGAAATTACTAAGAATATGGTTGGTAAAAACGCCATGATTTTTGGTAAAGAACTTTGGTGTTTTTGTAACCATTTTAAAATAGAATCTGTTTTAATAGTAAGATGTACCAAACTAGCAATGGCACTAAAATTTTGTCGCCATTTTGGTTTTTGAGCCAATTCTTTTAGTCCATTTTGTTTTTCTTTAATAGATGTAATTGTATTTTTAGTTAAGATAGTTGCTAATTTATTTTTACCTGATTTGGTTGCTGTTCGGTTTAGGTATTGAAAAAATGAACCTTCGCCAAACAGATCAATATCATAGCTATATTCGTGTTGTTCATTTTTATATTCGGAACCCGATTCTAAACCCGATTTATTTTTATTAAGTATATTAATTTCGATTACATTGATCTTAATAAGGGCAAGTAGCTTTTTTTTTGTGTGTTTTAAGTTGGTGTGTTTTGAAACCAAAAATAAAAAAACAGCAATACCAAATACTACTAGCGGAATCACAACTTTAGTGTTTTCTAAAAAGTAATAAACACTAAGGGAAATAATAGCAAAAACAAACAAACGCAAGATACTCAAAAGCGCTAATTTTTTTTTAATAGCAGTTAATTCTATTTCAAATAGTTGCTTTTCTTGTGTATAAAAAACTAGAGGATTTTGCATATTAAAATTAGTTATTAACTCTGTATCGTATTTAAAACAAAGTAAAGCAAATATATAAAGATTTGAAATATAAAACAGGACGAATCACTATGGTTTTGTATAACGCGTAACTCAGGTTAAGAAGTATTCTTAGAAAAAAGCAGTATTGCTTTGGTGTTAAAAATGCAATAATTTTATTTTTTGACGAGTAATCCTTGTAAAGTAAGTGACTTGACTTTACCAATTATTTTTCGATATACTTTAAGGTTATATAAGCCGCTTTTAAATTACTTTTTATAAAAAAGTAAAAAATTGTACTAAATTAGCAATTCGATATTTGTAAAAAAGAATACAGGTTTTAGTATAAAAATGACAAAAAAAACACCATCAAACTCACTAAATCAAAAATGGATTAAAGCAGCTGTTTTAGGTACGATTTGGGCAGCTTCCGAAATTGTTTTGGGTAGTTTTTTACACAATATACGCATGCCGTTTAGTGGTAATATTTTGGTTAGTATTGCCATGATATTATTAATCGCCGCAAGTCATTTGTGGACTGAAAAAGGTATTATTTGGCGTTCAGGTTTAATTTGCGCGTTGCTAAAAACCATGTCGCCAAGTGCTATTATTTTTGGACCAATGGTTGCTATTTTTATGGAAGGCGTTTTATTAGAGTTTGCTATTCGTATATTTAAAAGAAGAAAAATAGGGTATATTGTTGGAGCAGCATTAGCAATGTCTTGGAACTTACCGCACAAAATAATTAATATGGTTTTTTATTACGGTATGGACATAGTTCGTGTTTATGAAATGCTTATGAAATCTGCTCAAAAAAAATTACATTGGCATTTTGACATTGTTTGGGTTCCGTTAGCAACCATGTTAGTGCTATATATATTAATTGGAATTACAGCTGCTTTAATTGGTATACGCGTTGGTAAAAATTTATTAGATAAAAATTACAAGCCTAAATTTACAAACTTAAAATCCAATTATATGTTACCAATACAGCCAATTAAAGAGAGCTTTAATTATTCTATTTTTTGGTTGGTTAGTAATCTTATGTTGCCAATTTCCATAATGATACTAAAAAGTCACATTTCATTTTATACTTGGCTGGTTTTAGTAGTTTTATTAGTTGGCTTTTGGTCGTTTAGATACAAACGTGCTTTACGTCAAGTTGCTAAACCTAAATTTTGGATTTGGTTTATTTTACTAACCATGCTAACATCGGTATTGTTTTCTAATTTTCAAAACACTGAAAATGGCGTGCAAGAAGGAATTCGTATAGGAGTTACTATGAATTTAAGAGCTATCTTATTAATTGTAAGTTTTACGGTTTTAGGAACCGAACTATATAACCCAATAATTAGAAAACGATTTTTAAAAGGACGATTTAAGCAACTATCCTTAGCCCTAGAATTATCTCTAGAAAGTTTACCAAATACCATAGCATCTATTCCTGATTTTAAAACCATTCTAAAAACACCTAGTTTGGTTTTTTATCAATTAATTTGGCAAGCAAATGAACGATTAAAAAACAGTTAAAAGCAATTCATTTTTTAATATTCAGGGCATGAAAGCATATTTTATTGTTATTTATCAACAACACCCTTAAATTTTAGGGGTATAATGTATTTTTTTAATAAAAAAATGTATTTTTGCCCTATAAATTTTTTAAAAATCTATTAAATATTTTAAAATGGCTATAATCCGATTTCATGCGTTAAAAGAAACTTTTAATAGAAAACCTGTAAAATTTAAAGAAAAAGGCAAACATTCCGAAAATTTCGGAAAAAATGTTTTTAACTTTTCTGCTATGCGTCAATCCATGACAAAAGAAGCTTTTAAATCGGTACAAGATGCGATAGAACATGGTACAAAAATAGATAGAAAAATAGCCGATCAAGTAGCTAGTGCTATGAAAGATTGGGCATTGGCGAAAAAAGCAACGCACTATACGCATTGGTTTCAACCCTTAACAGGTACAACTGCCGAAAAACATGATGCCTTTTTTGAACCTATTGAAAACGGCGCAGCTATTGAAAAATTTGGTGGCGGACAATTAGTACAACAAGAGCCAGATGCATCTTCTTTTCCTAATGGAGGCATTAGAAACACATTTGAAGCGCGTGGTTATACAGCTTGGGATCCAACATCACCAGCATTTATTTATGGCACAACACTTTGTATACCAACTATTTTTGTGGCATATACAGGCGAAGCCTTAGATTATAAAACACCATTATTAAAAGCATTGCATCGCGTAGATGATGCTGCAACTGCAGTATGTAAATATTTTGATAAAAATGTTAAAAAAACCATCTCTACTTTAGGTTGGGAACAAGAATATTTTTTAATTGACGATGCTTTTGCAAAAGCAAGACCAGATATTACCTTAACAGGTAGAACCTTATTAGGACATTCTTCTGCCAAAGGACAACAATTAGACGATCATTATTTTGGATCAATTTCCGATAGAGTTTTAAGTTATATGCGCGATTTAGAAACCGAATGTATGTATTTAGGAATACCTGTAAAAACACGCCATAATGAAGTTGCACCTAATCAATTTGAATTGGCACCTGTTTTTGAAGAAACAAATTTAGCGGTAGATCACAACTCTTTATTAATGGATGTGATGCAAAAAATAGCTTCTCGTCATCATTTTAAAATATTATTTCACGAAAAACCATTTGCAGGTATTAATGGTTCGGGTAAACATAACAATTGGAGTTTGGCAACAAATACTGGTGTAAATTTATTAAGCCCAGGTAAAACGCCAATGAGTAACTTGCAATTTTTAACTTTCTTTATCAATACCATAAAAGCAGTACATGATAATGAAGAATTATTAAGAGCAGGAATTGCTACGGCAAGTAATGACCATCGTTTGGGAGCAAACGAAGCGCCACCAGCAATAATATCGGTATTTATTGGAGCACAATTAACCGAAGTATTACAAAATTTAAAAAATGTTACTAAAGGAAAACTTTCTCCAGAAGAAAAAACCGATTTAAAATTAAACATTGTTGGTAAAATACCCGAATTAATTTTAGATAATACCGACAGAAATAGAACGTCACCATTTGCTTTTACAGGTAATAAATTTGAATTTAGAGCAGTTGGATCTACACAAAATTGTGCAAATCCTATGACTATTTTAAACACTATAGTTGCTAAACAATTACAAGAATTTAAAATAGAAGTAGATGCTTTAATTAAAGGAAAAGGTCTGAAGAAAGACGAAGCTATTTTTAATGTTTTAAGAGAATACATCAAACAATCCGAACGTATTTTATTTGAAGGAAATGGTTACTCTCAAGAATGGGAAAAAGAAGCTAAAAAACGCGGCTTGAGTAATAATAAAACGACACCTGAAGCTTTAAAAGCAAAAGTCTCTAAAAAAACCATTACTCTTTTTGAAGAAATGGATGTAATGACCGAAGTAGAAAGTAGATCGCGTTACGAAATTGAAATGGAAGAATACATGATGCGTATTCAAATTGAAGGTCGTGTTTTAGGAGATTTAGCAAGAAATCATGTAGTGCCAACGGCAATAAAATACCAAACAGCACTCATCCAAAATGCACAAGGATTAAAAGATATTTTTGGTAAAGACTTTAAAGAAATTGCCAAAGAACAATTAGGGTTGATAGAAGGTATTTCGGGACACATTACGGCTATAAAATCCAAAACTAAAAAAATGATTGAAGAACGTAAAAAAGCCAATAAAATTCAAGATTTCGAAAAACAAGCAGCAGCTTATTGCGATAAAGTAAAACCTTTCTTTGATGATATTCGGTATCATTGTGATAAGTTAGAAATAATGGTTGATGATGAATTATGGCCATTATCTAAATATCGTGAAATGTTGTTTACTAGATAAGAATTTAAAAATAATAAAAATCTTCAAAGCATTACTTTGAAGGTTTTTTAAAATCAAAATTAAACCTTTCTGGAAAATAAGAAGTCTTAGTACTATAACTCAAAATCATCATCCATGAAAAATTCAGTTTTAGTATTTGCAAGTATTTTATTTTTAGCTTTTAGTCTTTCATCTTGTGTAGTAAGACCAAGAGTAAACCATCATCACGCTACTAAAAAAGTAGTTTATGTAAAAGCACCTAAAAAATACAGAGTAGTAGTGGTGAAAGGAAAAAAATACCATTATTTTAATGGGAAACACCATCGTAAAACTAAAAAAGGATTTGTTATAGTACGTTTTTAGAGGTTAAAAAGATGTTATTTTTTTAAACTGGCTTTTAATTCGTCCATAAAAGTCATTAAGTCGTCTAGTTCTACATGATCCATAATTACAATTTTTAACCATTGGTGATTGCCATCGTGCGTATCAGGAACTAAATCGTACTTAAGGGCAATTTCATCGGATACAAACTCCGCATGAATGGTAACAATATTCATTCTAGGATGACGGTAATAGTTAATTTTCAAAGCGTCTAATTCATCACAAAGCCATTGGGTACGCATTAATAAAATACTAATTTTTTCAAACCAACCATAAGCTCCGTAAGAAAAAAGAATCATCCAAACCGCAATAGCGCTCGCGCCAGCTCTACTTCCCGAAAGGGTTAAATCCATACCACTTACATATTGCGCTTCTTTGGTTAGCACATTTTCTATCAAGCCTTTTTTACATAAAAAAATACCAGTTCCGTATGGAGCTTGTAACATTTTATGTGCATCAATAGTTATAGAACTAATATGCTCATTAGCTAAATTTACAATAGTTTTTTCTGTATTTATTGGATAAATAAAACCGCCAAAAGCACCATCAATATGAATTTTAAATTCTACTTGATGCTTTTGTAAAATTGTAGCAAACAAATTTGGATCATCTACCGATCCAAACATCGTTGTCGCCATATTAGAAACCACAATAAAATATTTTTTTCCTTTTTTTATTTGTGCGCTAATTACGGCATCTAAATCTTCTTCTTGAATTGCACGTGTATAAAATTCTACGGGAACTAATGCAATATCTAAATGTAAAATATTAGCACCTTTTGGCATGGAATAATGCGAATCTTCGGAACAAAGAATAACAATTTCTTCTTGCTTTGCGTTATATTTATTTTTAAATAAATTGCGATAAATCCACATTGCTTGTATGTTGGCTTCGGTTCCGCCAGTTGCCATATAACCATCAAAATCACCTTTACACTTAAAAATGTCAACGGCTAAAACTTGTAAAACTTCGCGTTCTAATTGTTGCGTGCCTTCAAAAGCATGTTCTGATTCTCCTGTGGTATGACAACCAATATGATTGGGGTTGTTTACAAAAGAGCGCAATAAAGGCGAATCTTTTAAAAATGGGGCATCGCTAGAAAAAACAGTTTCATCTAGTTTGGATGCAGGATAACCTAAGCTTATATCTGTTAAAAAATTAACGTTTTTTTGCAATGCAGCATCAATACGTTCGTTTTGTTCCTTTTTACTATAACGTTTCCAGTATTTCATTTATTTATTTTAAAATGCAAAAATAAGTATTCAAAAAGTAATAAAAATGATATTTGTTTTAAAAAGTGTAATTTTATGCTATGAAAAAAATAGTAAAATATGGCTTGGTTTTTAGTATCGGAATTTTAGTAGCACTTCTATACTTTAAAAAGGAGAAAAATAACTATAAAACAGAGCAAATTCAAGTAATGCTAAACGAAATTAAAAACGTAAGTAAATTGGTGGTTACCGAAGCCACTTTTTCTGAAATGTATAATTATAGTGATGCCGATAAATATTTTTTTGAAACGGTGTCTTTTAATAAAAAAGTAGTCTTATCGGTTAATGCCAAAGTGCAAGTTTCGTATGATTTATCTAAAATGATTTTGGAAACCGATAGTATTAATAAAAGAATTATAATTAAATATATACCTAAGGAAGAAGTTTTTATTGCGCCAGATATTAGGTATTTTGACTTAGAACAAAGTACGTTTAATCAGTTTAGTAAAGAAGAATTAAATGCAATTACAAAAAAAAGCATCACAAAAATAAAAGAAACCATTGATGCATCTACGCTAAAAGAAAAATCAAAAACCCAATTGATACTTGAATTACGAAAAATCTATACAATGACTACCTTATTAGATTGGGAATTAGTAGATGAAACCGAAGAAAAGCTATTATTAAACACTTTTAAATTGTAGCTAAGCTTATTACCAACTACCTGAAGCGCCACCTCCGCCAAAACCACCTCCGCCAAAACCACCACCAAATCCGCCGCCAAAGCTTCCGCCACCAGAACCAGAACCACCACCAAAACCGCCGCGACCAAAACCACCGCGACCTTGGTTGCTTAGTATAATAGTTTCAAAAATAGAGCCCGTATTATTTCTACGATAACCGCCACGATTGCCTTTATTTCTATTCGAAATAATAATAATCAAGATAATGATAAAAAACAAAATGAATACCATTGGTATGCCATCGTTTTTATCAAATTCGCGTTGTGGTGTACCTTGAAACTCGCCGTGTAAAGTTTTTATGATATAACTGGTACCTTTATCTAAACCAGCATAAAAATTACCTTTTTTAAATTCGGGTTTAATAACTTGTTCTATAATACGTCTAGAATACGCATCGGTAAGTTTATGTTCTACGCCATAGCCAGTTCGTATGGTCATTTTTCGATCCTTTTTGGCAATTAAAACAAAAACACCATTGTCTTTTTTTGTATCTCCAAAACCCCATTTATGCGCCCATTCGGTAGCAAACATAGCAATATTGGCACCATTAAGCGATTTTACGGTAGCAACTACAATTTGTGTAGAAGTAGTGTCGTTATAGTGTATTAATTTTTGTTCTAAGGCTTTTAATTGCGAAGTACTCAATAAAGCAGCATAATCATAAACACTGGTTTCTATTTTTGGTTTATCTGGAATGCCGTCTTGAGCATAAAAAGACACACTTAAAATAAGCAAGAAAAGAGTACTTAAAAAACGAATGTATTTAATTTTTTTTTGCATAGAATGAGTTGGCAAGGTAAGGAAAATATTTAAAAATACGCACTCTTATAAAAACTCAATTTTTTTACCTGTTTAAGTAAAATCTGCGTTTTTTCTAAAAAAACCACAAAATTCAGGAACATATTAAAATTAGTAAAAATAACAGATAACTAATTGATAATCAAAAAATAAAATAAAAAAACCACAAAATAAGTAAAAAAAAACTACCTACTTGTAGGTATTTTTTGGCATTGTTTTTTTGTTTATATTTGAAGTAATAAAATTAGTATAAATACGTGTTATTGAAATTTTTACTAAAAATGTATGAAAACAGCAAACGGAAAACCTCTGTTTGAAAACAAGAAAATATAGAATCTCGACAATTAAATATTAACTTAATAAATGCTTATGAAATAAACATGTAAAATCAAACAGAGGAAATACAAAAATAGTATTTTGAATGAAAATACCTCGCAGAAACCTATAAAATTTTCAACAACTCAAAATACATATTAATGTTTAAAACAAAACAATGAAAATTACAAAACAAATACCAATAGTAATTCTACTAATTAGTTGTAATGATTACATAAATGACAACCCAAACAAATCTACTATAGATGTATTTCAAAAAAATAATGGAAAAGCATTACTTAAAGTTGATTTTGATTTGACTAGTTATGTAGATTATGAAATACCCGAAGGACTTTCAAAGTTAGATTACTCTCTACTTAATCCTAATAGTGAAAACAGCAAATAAGTATGCAATTATTTGAAGATGGTCAAATGTATATAACCTTAGAAAATATAGATTTTGAGCAACAAATTAATATCGATCATCAAACGCCACCCGATAAGAGCGATAAAATTGTAAAAACCATAATTTCTAATAATATGGCTAACTTTTACGGAAGTAATGGTAAACTTATTGCAAGTGAAAACATACCTATGCCAAACCATATAGATATGGTTAATAAGATTAAAGAAATAGGAGAAAATTTTTCTATAAACGATATTAATAATATGATTGCAACCATGCAAGGGCAAGCTTTTGTAGATAACTTAGCAGATTTTATTGCAAATGCCTCACAATATGGCGTAACAGTTTTGGCACAAGGCAATAATTTTGTAACTTTACAAATGCCTCTAAGTAATATAGATGCAAGAATGAAACAAGATGCTGTATTATTAATCAATACACAGCTAAATAAATTGGTTGGTTCTCGTATTTATGATGAAAATAATGAAATAATACAAAGTGTATTTTACGGTTACAATACAGGCGAAGTACAATCGTTAAATGCTATTTTAAAATCGCAAAAAATAGTTTTGCCTTCTGGTATAACTGCTACTATGCTAACTAATTCTAAAATAGAAAATGTACAATTTAGCCTAAATTAATCTTAAAACAAAACACATGAAAAATACAATAAATAAAACGATAGTACTACTGTTTCTTCTTTTTGGAATGGTATATATAACCGCACAAACTCGAAATGTAACTTGGGTTCATGGTCTTGGTGGCAGTACTGCTGATTGGGCACATTACGAAACACTTTTTAGTAACGAGCGTAATATTAACAGCCTAAGAGAATCTATTGGTACAGATAATGGCATTACAAATGCTGCAAATGCACTAGGTAACGCTATTATTACAAACTATGGCAACCAAGCTACCAATGGGCAGAATATTGGTATTGGGCATAGTATGGGCGGTCTTATGATACGTGATTTAGATGTAAATAGGGCTGTTAACAATAAATTATTTGGTGGTTATATTACCGTTGGTGTTCCTAATTATGGTGCGCCAATTGCTAATTCATTAGTAGATGGTGATATAACAGCTGCCGCCCAAAATGCATGTAGTAAATTAGCGTCTGGTCCTGTATCGCAATTTCTACCTTTACCTTGGGGAATCACTGCTGGTTTTTCTACCGGATCTTTATGCAATAGTTTTTTAACTAATGATTTAATACAAGGTCTTATTGGCTCGCCAGTAAGTAATCAAGATTTGACGGAAGGTAGTCCCACTATTGATAATATTAATGCCAATACTACCAACATACCAAGAATTTCTATGTGGGGCAATGAAGATAGCCCAGTACATTGGCGTATGTTTAGTTCAAGACAATATGGTGATGACACAATTTTAGTCAATAAAGTAGCTAGTGCCAGAAGTTTATATAATGGGATGTATTTATACAATGGCGGTATGGCAGTAGTATACAACTTTTTTGGAGGTTTTAACCCATTTAACTGGTTTCACAATTTGGTATATAGCCATAGAGCTTTGCAATGGAAAAAAGGGAGAGATTGGATAGACGACAGCGAAAATATTTGGAATGCCTTAATTAAAACAACCCATTTAGAAGAGCAAACGTATTGGGAATTGGTTTATACTTCTAATAATGGTCTTTTATCTATTATTTTAGATTTTAATTTAATTGGCGATTGGTTTGTATTTATACCCGATAATACCCAAGGTACTTGGGCTTGGCAAGAAAGTGTACGACTAGTAAGTGTAAACTACCCAAGCGATGGTTTACTACCGCAATACACCCAAATAATGCGAGACAACCCAACCACAAATAACACCTATCTTCTTAATGGCGCAAACCACATAGAAATGAAAAACATGAGTAATAGCACACAAATAGTTAATGGGCAAACGCTACCTAATGATGCTACTAGAGTGCAATTTAATCGTATTTTTAATAGACCTATTAATGATTTTTTCAAATTAGACTAATTATGAAAAAAATAACACTACTAATATTAAGTTTCTTCTTTATGGCATCATGCCATAAAGAGGAAATTTTAGACACGCAAACCAAT